>NZ_RCVZ01000020.1 GCF_003668575.1 Falsibacillus albus
GATTTAAAATAAAAATTGAATTAACGTTGACGTTTGTTTTGTTCAGTTTTCAAAGATCAATTTTACTGTCTTCTTCTTTGACAGCGACTTTATTAATGTAACATTTTCACTCCGTTGATGTCAACAACTTTTTTTGTTTTTTTCTTTCAAAAAGCGTTTCGTCATCAGCGACGTTTATTAATATACCAAGATATCCATTGACCGTCAATGCTTTTTTATGATTTTTTTCAAAGTTTTTCTGATGGTGTTAAAATCTGTGTATCATTACATTTCTTTTTTCTTTTTGGGATTCAGAATATACTTGATGCATTCAGCATGAGGCGCTATACGAGTAAATAGGTTGAACAGGATTTTATACCTTTCTTCCATGGCACGTTTTACAAGATGATCGATCCTGGAATCCTTCAAGTCAAAAAGAATTTCATCCATTTCCCTTTTTAATAAATATTGAATTTCTTCTTTTTCCTTCTCATGAATTAAAATACCTAACAAAACATTCACCCCTTCAAAAGATTATTTGTAGTTTTTTCCAAGTGGTGGGAAATTATTAAAAAGATTTATGTACGCTGCATATATTTTTTATTAGCCATGCATAAGATGGAATAGGACTTGTCTAATAGGGGGATTTGTATGAATTTTTTTGTGACCTTGAATGGACGAAACATCAAAAAGGTTTTGCTTGTCATTATGATTTCTTTTTTTACTGCTTTGTTTTTTTATAGTGAAAACCTCGGGTATTATCCTGTCTTTTCAACCAAGGCAGGGCCAAAAGCTGTATACCAGGGTGATAAGGGAATTGCGCTTACCTTTAATATCGGCTGGGGTGATGTTCAGGCTGAGCCGATATTGGACACACTAGAAAAATTGAATGTCAAATCCGCCACTTTTTTTCTCTCAGGTGAATGGGCCGAACGCCATCCTGACCTTGTACAGCGGATTGTGAAGCAAGGCTATGAAGTCGGGAGCTTGGGGTATTCCTATGCTGATTATATTGATTTAAAGGATGCCGAAGTCAGGCGTGACATGATGAAATCGCAGGAAGTGTTTAAAAAATTGAATTTGAAGCAGGTCAAATTACTGCGCTCTCCTACGGGGCATTTTGACAAGCGGACCATAAAGATAGCCGATCAATTAGGATTGACCGTCGTCCATTGGAGCATTAATTCCGATGACTGGAAAAGTCCCGGCGTTCAAAACATCGTTCAAAACATCGAAGGCGCGAAGCAAGGCGACATTCTATTATTCCACGCTTCCGACTCCGCTAAACAAACCGCAGTTGCCTTGCCGGATATAATTTCTTATTTAAAGAAAAAAGGTCCATTTGTGTCTGTTTCGGATATGCTTGCAAATGGAAATGTAAAGACCACATTGGTGCCATAAAAAAAGACCCCATGCTATGTTAATGGGATCAATCGCCTTGTCCCCCAATAATCAAGGGGCGACAGGGCTTTTTTTGTTTATATCATCACCGTGCGTTGATGATATGTTTTTACGTTGATTTGTCCGCCCCCTTCTGCTGTTTACCCCGCTCCTCCATTTGCCGCTTTGACTGCTGGTTATATTTTGGCAGAATAAGCAATTGGTATGTATTGCAGGCTAGAAGTGTGAAAAGCATCAAGTATAGCCAACTTTTTTCGTTGACGGTCAGAACAGGGAGCCACTCTAATATTGTAACGACAACCATGAAGAACATCGCTGAAATAAATGTGTTTTTATTCGTTTGCCTCGTCTTTGCCCAAGAAGTGACCAAAGCCGCTGCCATAATGACAATAGCCAGCAGGATATAAGGGACTATGCTCTCCCCTTTATCTGCAAACGCTTTAAATCTGAAGTAAACAAGATCGAATAAAACAAGAAGAATGACAATGACTTGGACGCCATTCCAAAGTGAGCGGAACATTCTAAGACCGAATTGATGTATTGTTAAATAAGCAAAAAAACCCATTTGGCTAATCACACTGAAAGTGAAGCCCACTCCGATCAACCATATCAACACTGAGAAAATCTGACCGATTTCCATTTTGGCAAACAACGGTGCAAATTCACCCCATCTAACGATAAAGCCAATAACTCCAGCTGTTATTCCACCGACCAACAACGTCGTGAAAAACAATTTAATCCAATTTCGGATTGTCACGATGCATATCCCCCAATATTTTTAGAAAAATTCACTCATTTGATTGTACCAACCAAAGTTTGAAAAATCTAGGACTTGCATATGTTGTGCATAAATATTTCACAAAATCCCATATTAACAGTAAGGACAGCTGAAAGGAAAGGAGCTTCTTTATGAAAAAAATGGTCCTCTTGCTCCTCACATTTTCTGTAGTTTTTCTTTCCTCTTGTTCCGGCGGCGGGGGATCCAGCAGCAGTGGACAAATGGATTATGATCAAACAAAAAAAATGGTTGTCGATATACTCAAGTCAGACGATGGAAAAAAAGCGCTTAAAGATGTTATGTCGGATGACAAGATGAAGCAAGAGCTGATAATGGATCAAGGTATTGTGACACATACGATTGAAAAAACTCTCACATCTGATAAGGGTGCGGAATTTTGGAAAAAAGCTTTTGAAGATCCAAAATTCACAGAGGCAATGGCTAAAAGCATGAAAAAGGAAAATGAAAAGCTGTTGAAGGATTTGATGAAGGACCCAGAGTACCAAGGGATGATGATGGATATATTTAAAGATCCCGAATACCAAAAGGTCGTTCTCCAAATTTTGAAAAGCAAGGAATACCGTGAACATTTGCAAAACGTCCTTATGGAAACGGTAGATAGTCCTTTATTCAAAACTAAAATTCAATCGCTGCTGATGAAAGCAGCCGAGGATATGAAGAGCGGCGGCTCACAAGGCCAGCAAGGCGGACAAGGAAACCAGCAGGGTCAGGGCCAGAGTCAAGGCCAATCATCTTCTTCATCTTCTTAAAACACAAAAAGAGGCTATTCCGCCATGGAATAGCCTCTAATACGTTATTTCGATAATACATCAATGACCTTGCCGGCGATATCATGATATATCTTCCCTAGTTGGTGGTCTTCAGCATAGATCGATGGGGCAAAATCATTTTCATCCCAATCAGGCTGTCTTAGCGGAAGCTGTCCAAGAAGTTCTGTTCTCAGCTCTTCTGCAAGCTTTTTACCTCCGCCTTCACCAAACACATATTCACGTTCACCGGTCAACTGACTTTCAAAATAAGACATATTTTCAATGACTCCGATGATTTCATGCTCCGTTCTCAGCGCCATGGCGCCTGCTCTTGCCGCAACAAAAGCAGCTGTAGGGTGCGGAGTCGTCACGATGATTTCCTTGCAGTGCGGAAGCATCGTATGTAAATCGAGTGCTACATCACCAGTTCCTGGAGGCAAGTCCAACAGCAAGTAATCCAGCTCTCCCCACTCCACTTCGGTAAAGAAGTTGTTGAGCATTTTGCCAAGCATCGGCCCTCTCCAGATGACTGGGGCGTTGTCCTCCACAAAGAATCCCATGGAGATGACTTTCACTCCAAAGCGCTCAACAGGGATGATTCTTTCCCCGCGGACAACCGGACGCTTGACGATTCCCATCATATCCGGAACACTGAACCCATAAATATCGGCATCAATCAAACCAACCTTTTTTCCTTGCCGCGCAAGGGAAACGGCTAAATTGACAGAAACCGTGGATTTTCCGACCCCGCCCTTTCCACTTGCGATCGCAATGAAAGTGGTTTTGCTTGCAGGAGAAAGCAGGCCTCCATCCGCCTGACCTGAAAGGCTCTCGCGGTAGCGGTTCAATACTTCTTCAGGCAGTTCCCCAAAACGGATTCCCACTGTTTCGGCGCCTTCATTTTTAAGAATGCCCACAATTTTTTGCTGAATTTGCAGCTGTTCCCCTCCGCCTGTTTTGGCCAAAAGAATCTTGACGCTTACATGCTGCTTCTCTTCTTTAATTTTGATTTCTTCGATTGAATCCAACTCACCGAAGCTCTTATGTAAAAAAGGATCTTGGATATCCTTAAGCAAATCAAATACCTGTTGTTCTGTTAACACCAGCGACACCATCCTTGTATTCGTTTACAATTCCCTTACAGTATAACACATATATTCTATTTCCGAAGGGATGAGGTCTTGATCCGCCATCATTAATTGAATGGCCCTTTTCGTAAAACTGTGCATACACAGCCAATTATAATTAATGGATTGAGAATTAACAAAAGAATAACCCAGCTTTATTTTAAGCTGGGTTCATTTGTAAAATATCTCATAATCCCATTATAGATGGAAGCTGATATTTTTTCTTGGTAGTCGTCTTTTTTTAGTCGGGCCCTTTCAGATGGATTGGAGAGGAATCCAACTTCCACAAGTGCGCCTGGTTTTTTGGCATGCTTCAATATATATACATTATTGATGGCCTTCGCTTCCCGATTTGTATTTTGAAGATTTTTCACCAATTCATCCTGAATGAATTTGGCAACCTTTTGATTTTCTTCGTATTGTGGTGCAAAAAAAGTTTGAGCGCCACTCCATTGTGGAGATGGTATTGAATTGAGATGGATGCTGATAAATAAATCGGCTTTCGATTCATTAATTAATTTAAGCCTTTTTTTCAAATCCTCCGTTTTCCTTCTGCTATAACCTTTCGTATCCTCTGCAGCCAAATCTTGATCCTTTTCCCTCGTCAAAATGACAAGTGCACCTTGTTCCTGCAAATAATCACGCACCTTTAGCGTGACTTTCAAGGAAATATCTTTTTCTAAGGCATCTTGATCGCCCGCACCGCCATCCGGTCCGCCATGTCCTGCATCCAAATAAATAATCTTACCCGATAAAGGCAGATTCCAGGATTTCCAGGAATCATTCTCATATAGCTTAAATTGAAAAAGCAAAAATAAGACTAAGGCGCTGGCGATAAAAATTCCAAGCTTCATCCTTCTTCCCATTCTTTTCCTTCCCTTCCTTGTCTCTCTATGAAAAAGGATATGGGACAAGAAATGAATTTAGAACAAGGATTTTGTCCTGCCTCTTAATGCAGGCGAAGCTTTCTCCTTCTCTCCCCCCTTGTAAAGCCTTCACTCCACCAATACTCGATAAAGCTTTCACACAAAAAATATAATGAATCGTTAAAGATGACTTCATCCCCAAGCTTCCCCCAATACAGCCAAAAGTTGTATAAGGTGTCGATGAGATGCTTCATCTCCTTTTCACATCTTTGCTGGATCTTCTCACTCGATTCCCCTAATGGTGCAAACCTGCTGAATTGCGCTCCAAGAAGGAAAGCTTCTATCGCTACATCATAGCAGCCTTCTTCCAATCCCTGCTGCAGGAACACACCGCCTTGCACACGGATGGCATCAAAGTGCTGCTGTACACTTTTCTTAAGCATTTGTATGGAAAGCTCTTTTAGGAGCTTGCGTTCTGATTTGATTTGTTTTTCTCTTTTCTTAGTTGTAAACGTCGTAATCACGTTCATATTCTCAACCCCTTTGAACGTATTTTTCAACGAACAAAGCGTTATGATGCAAGAATTCCAATCACAATCATTACCAGCCCTGCACTTTGGTGACAGGCACCTTTATTGCACCTTTTGCGGCAAAATAAAAAACCCAGTCGAAATTCGACTGGGTTCTGAGTGTACAACAAGTTGTACAAAAAATTAACGTTTTGAGAACTGAGGCGCGCGGCGTGCACCTTTAAGACCGTATTTTTTACGCTCTTTCATACGTGCATCACGAGTTAATAGACCAGCGCGTTTTAAAGTTCCGCGGAATTCTGGATCAGCTTGCAAAAGAGCACGAGCGATTCCGTGACGGATTGCTCCAGCTTGACCAGTGTATCCACCACCGTTTACGTTAACAAGAACATCGTAGCTGCCAAGAGTTTCAGTAGCAACTAGAGGTTGTTTGATTACTTCACGCAAAGCAGCAAACGGAATGTAGTTTTCAACTTCACGATCATTGATTACGATTTTTCCTTCGCCCGGTACTAAACGTACACGTGCAACAGAACTTTTACGACGACCTGTTCCGATATATTGAACTTGTGCCAAGATATTTCCCTCCTTTAGTGATTATCCGCGAAGTTCGTAAACTTCTGGTTTTTGTGCTTGATGGTTATGTTCTGCACCAGCGAAAACATGTAGTTTTTTATACATTTGACGTCCAAGAGAACCTTTTGGAAGCATGCCTTTGATAGCTAGCTCAAGCATTTTCTCAGAGTAGTTCGTACGCATTTCAAGAGCAGTACGAGATTTTAATCCGCCAGGAAATTGGCTGTGACGGTAATAAATTTTGTCAGTTAATTTCTTACCGGATAGTTCAATTTTAGATGCATTTACGATGATCACGTGATCACCTGTATCTACATGTGGTGTAAATGTTGGTTTGTTTTTACCGCGCAAGATTGAAGCTACTTCACTTGCAAGACGACCTAAAGTTTTACCTTCTGCGTCAACAACATACCATTTACGTTCTACTTCACTTGCTTTTGCCATATACGTAGTACGCATTGTGTTACCTCCTAAATAATGCTGTATTTATTTTAATCACGAATAAGTCTTCCGGGGCTCACCGTGGGGTTAAATACATACCATATGATATAATAACCTGTTTAAAACACAATGTCAACAGGATGTTACACCTGGTTTAGTTGTCATACATCACCTTCCACAAATACAAGCCCTTTGCAGGCGCTGTTTTACCAGCCATGTCGCGATTTTTGCTTTTTAAAATTTTTGGGAATTCTTTTGGATTTAATTTTCCAGCACCTGAATCCAGCAATGTTCCAACGAGGATTCGGACCATGTTGTACAAGAATCCATTGCCGATGAATTGGAATGTATATTCATCCTGGTCCGTCTCCAACACATTGATGGCAGAGATGGTCCGGACCTTATCCTCCACTTCCGTCTTCGCAGAGCAAAAGCTCGTGAAGTCGTGGGTGCCGATCAAAAAGCGTGATGCTTCCTGGACAGCCTCCATATCCAATGGATATGGATAGTGATATACGTAATTCCGGATTAATGGATTCTTTCGTTTACTTAAACTTACCTTATACCGGTATTCTTTTCCCTTTGCTGAAAAACGGGCGTGAAAATCTTCTTCCGCCCTTTCGACGGATTGGATGGCGATATCTTCTGGCAACTGCCCGTTTATCGCCTTCACCCATCGTTCTTCAGGGATATTCAATTCAGAATCAAAATGAATCACTTGCCCCACAGCATGGACACCTGCGTCCGTCCTGCCCGACCCAGTGATTTGCACACAATCCTTTTTATGCATCTTTCCCAATGTTTTCTCAATCTCCCCTTGAACGGTCCTTCCATTCGGCTGGATTTGATAACCGGAAAACTGGGTGCCATCGTAGGCTACGATACACTTATAACGCTGCATGAGATTACCTCCATCAAGACCTGAATATAATGAGCAGCGAAGCCATCAGCGCCAAGTACAGGATGGTGAGTGAATCTGCTCCTGTCCATTTCAAAAGCCTGTATTTTGATCGGCCTTCACCTCCGCGGTAGCCCCTTGCTTCCATGGCAGTTGCCAGTTCTTCCGCCCGTTTGAACGAACTGACGAATAATGGGATCAACAAAGGGATGACCGCCTTGACACGATCTTTGATGGGTCCGCTCGTAAAATCGACTCCCCTCGCCGTTTGTGCCTTCATGATTTTATCCGTTTCATCCATGAGCGTCGGAATGAATCTCAATGAAATGGACATCATGAGTGCAAGCTCATGAACTGGCAGCTTGATCTTTTTGAACGGGTTCAGCAAGCTTTCAAGACCATCCGTAATGGAAATGGGAGAGGTCGTCAACGTCAGCAGCGATGTCACAAAAATAAGCAGCAAAAACCTTAAAGATATGAATATCCCTTGTCTTAGTCCCTCTTCATAAATACGAATGAAACTGAAATGAAAAAGCAGAGCTCCTCCCGTTGTAAAAAAGACATGAAGGAAAAAGGTAAAGATGATCAAAAACAAGATTGGCTTAAGCCCGTTAATGAGAAAGATGACGGGAATCCGCGACATCAGGATCAGGACTAGCGTGAACAACGCCATAATGCCATAGGTTGCCGCATTGTTCGCTAAGAATACGATACATATGAATGCAAACACAAAGATCAGCTTTGCACGCGGATCGAGCTTATGAATAATGGAATCAACAGGGACATAGCGTCCAAAGATCATTTTCTCCATCATTGTTCATCACCTCGTCTTCTCTTCCACTCTGCAATCATTGAGGAAAGTTCGTCGACGGTCAGGCATGTTTCGCCAATCTTCTCGCCCAAATTCTTTTCCAGCATATATTGGAACCTCACGACATCAGGAACATCGAGCCCCAGTTCGAGAAGTTCGTCGGGAACAGAAAATATTTCCCTTGGTGCCCCTTGTTTCCTGACCCTGCCTTTATGCATGATGACGATCTCATCTGCATACGTTGCAGCATCCTCCATACTGTGGGTGACAAGGATGGTTGACAGGCCTTTTTCTTGATGGATTCGATAAAACATATCCATGATTTCTTTTCTGCCTCTCGGGTCCAAGCCTGCAGTCGGTTCGTCCAATACAAGGATATCCGGGTTCATCGCCAATACACCGGCTATCGCAACCCTTCTCATTTGTCCACCAGATAGATCAAATGGCGATTTTGCCAAAATCTCTTCAGAAAGCCCGACCTGTTTGATCAATTCTTTTGCCCGCTGTTTGGCTACCTGTTCAGACACGCCGAAATTCATCGGCCCAAAGCAAATATCCTTTTCAACGGTTTCCTCAAACAATTGATGTTCCGGAAATTGAAAGACGATGCCGACCTTTTGCCTTATTTCCTTTAGATGCTTTTCTTTTTTATCAGCCGAAATCATTCGATCGCCAATCTGGACCGTTCCTTTCGTGGGCTTAAGCAGTGCATTCAAATGCTGCAGCAATGTCGATTTTCCCGAGCCCGTATGGCCGATGATGGCAAGAAAGGTGCCGGAAGGAATCGAAAAGCTTACCTCTTGCAGTGCCAGCCTTTCAAAAGGAGATCCTGCCTGGTACCGATACTCAACTTGATTTAATGAGATATCCATAGGGCATTCACCAACTCTTCTTCTGTTAAATATTGATCGTGAATAGGGATACCTTTTTGCTGGAGGGCTCTCTTCATCTTTATCGCAAACGGAATATCCAGTCCTAAGGATGTCAGCGCTTCCTCAAGCTGAAAAATCTCTTCAGGGACACCTTCCTTGTATACCTGGCCGCGATTCATGACGATGATTCGGTCTGCTTTCGCAGCCTCTTCCAGATCATGCGTGATGGAGATGACCGTCATGTTTGTTTCCTTTTTCAGTTCCCTAATGGTGGAAAGCACTTCTTCACGACCCCTTGGATCGAGCATGGATGTAGCTTCATCCAGGATGATCACCTGCGGCTGCAGAGCGAGTACCCCTGCTATTGCCACACGCTGCTTCTGTCCACCAGAAAGATGGTGCGGCTCTTGATCAAGAAAATCTGCCATTCCGACTTTATCAAGTGCATCTGAAACTCTTTTCACCATTATATCCCTTGGAATGCCATTGTTTTCTAACCCAAAAGCCACATCATCTTGAACTGTAGTGCCCACAAATTGATTATCCGGGTTTTGGAACACCATTCCTATTTGTTTGCGGATTTCCCAGATTGTCTGTTCAGACAAAATTGTATCAGAGACTGAAACTTGTCCTTTTTCCGGAAAATGCAATCCATTAAGCATTTTAGCCAATGTTGATTTACCTGATCCATTATGGCCGACAATGGCAAGCCATTCGCCTTCCATTACATCAAAGGATATGTCATCCAACGCAAATTGATCTTGGCCATGGTATCGAAAAGATACTCCCTGAATCTGAATCAGTTTCCTTCCCATAAGCTGTCCTCCTCTAGCCTCAACTTTGCTCCCTATTCTATGCTCATTTAAAAAAGGTCTATAAATAGAAAAAAGCCTGCACCTCCATCCAAAGAAAAGGAACCTTTTCCCTGCTCATTACATGAACTCCTCTATGAATAAAGGAGGAAGGAGGCGCATGAGCTAAACGAGACACTTTTTCAAATCTCTCAAAACATAAAGCGCTCATCATAACGCTCGTTAAGCTTTAGAACTCTATTACCAAGCATTTAGCAAAAAAGGGCAAGAAAGCAGTTATCCAACTAACTGTCCTGCCCTTTGTTTGTCATAGCTATTAAACTAACTCGATGATCACCATTGGAGCACCGTCACCGCGGCGAGGACCCATTTTCATGATACGAGTGTATCCACCTTGACGCTCAGCATAACGTGGAGCGATATCAGCGAATAATTTTTGTAGTGCATCTTGGTTTGTTTCAGCGTTAGCTACTTCGTTACGGATGAAAGCACCAGCTTGACGGCGTGCATGCAAATCACCACGTTTACCAAGAGTAATCATTTTTTCAACAACTGAACGCAATTCTTTCGCACGAGTTTCAGTCGTTTCGATACGCTCGCTGATGATAAGGTCAGTTGCTAAGTCACGTAACATCGCTTTACGTTGAGCGCTTGTACGTCCTAACTTTCTGTATGCCATGAAGTTTCCCTCCTTTGTTGAAGTTATCTCTATTGAAATAAATTAATTTTTTTATCAGTCGTCTTTGCGCAAGCCTAAACCTAGTTCTTCTAACTTAGCCTTGACTTCTTCCAAAGATTTACGACCTAAGTTGCGCACCTTCATCATATCTTCTTCGGTTTTATTAGCCAACTCCTGTACTGTGTTGATGCCAGCACGCTTCAAGCAGTTGTAAGAACGAACGGAAAGGTCCAATTCCTCGATCGTCATCTCAAGGACTTTTTCTTTCTGGTCTTCTTCTTTTTCAACCATGATTTCAGCATTTTGAGCTTCGTCTGTTAAACCGACAAAAATATTTAAGTGCTCAGTTAAAATCTTAGCGCCTAAGGAAATCGCTTCTTTCGGACCGATACTACCGTCTGTCCATACATCCAACGAAAGTTTATCATAATTCGTCATTTGGCCGACACGTGTATTTTCTACTTGGTAGTTTACACGTGATACCGGGGTATAGATCGAATCGATAGGAATCACACCGATAGGAAGGTCCTCACGCTTGTTTTGATCGGCTGGAGTATACCCGCGACCACGTTTTGCATTAAGACGCATACGGAAGTTTGCATTTTTACCAAGAGTCGCGATGTGTAAATCTGGGTTTAAGATTTCTACATCACTATCATGAGTAATGTCAGCTGCAGTGACAACTCCCTCACCCTGTACGTCAATCTCAAGCGTCTTTTCTTCATCAGAATAAATCTTAAGGGCAAGCTTTTTAATATTCAAGATAATGGATGTTACATCCTCAACGACGCCTTCAATTGTTGAAAACTCATGCAGTACTCCATCGATTTGGATAGAAGTGACAGCGGCACCAGGGAGTGAAGATAATAGGATACGACGTAAGGAGTTACCCAAAGTTGTACCATATCCACGCTCAAGTGGCTCTACGACAAACTTACCAAAATTGGCATCATCGCTGATCTCAACCGTTTCAATTTTTGGTTTTTCAATTTCGATCATTCAAATATACCCTCCTTCAAAACGTCGAAACCCCGGTTCGATTCATCTTACCGAAATTCCCCCATGTTTACGTTCCCGATTGTGCACAACAACTGGATTCATCATTTCTGTATGAACGAAACATCATATAATACCCCATTATAGACAGGGATACTCGAATTTATACAGAAAAATTAAACACGGCGACGTTTTGGTGGACGGCATCCGTTATGAGGAACTGGAGTAACGTCTTTAATAGCAGTTACATCAAGACCAGCAGCTTGAAGCGCACGGATAGCAGCTTCACGACCTGCTCCAGGACCTTTAACTGTTACTTCTAAAGTTTTCAAACCGTGTTCGATAGAAGTCTTTGCTGCCGTTTCTGCTGCCATTTGAGCTGCGAAAGGAGTGGATTTACGAGAACCTCTGAATCCAAGCGCACCTGCAGATGACCAAGAAATAGCATTTCCATGAACATCAGTGATTGTTACGATTGTATTGTTAAATGTTGAACGAATGTGTGCAATACCAGCTTCGATATTCTTTTTCACACGACGTTTACGAGTGTTTTGTTTACGTGCCATTTTAAGAAGCAACCTCCTTTACTAATTATTTTTTCTTGTTCGCTACAGTCTTACGAGGACCTTTACGAGTACGTGCATTGTTCTTCGTGTTTTGTCCGCGAACAGGCAAGCCACGGCGATGACGAAGTCCACGGTAGCTTCCGATCTCCATTAGACGCTTAATGTTAAGTGAAACTTCACGACGAAGGTCACCTTCAACTTTAAGCTTATCAATTACATCACGGATTTTACCTAATTCTTCATCAGTTAAATCGCGAACGCGTGTATTCTCGGATACACCAGCTTCCGCAAGTACTTTTTGAGCTGTATTTTTTCCAATACCAAAGATGTAAGTCAATGAAATGACTACACGTTTATCACGTGGAATATCCACACCAGCAATACGTGCCATTGTATAAGCGCACCTCCTTCTATATTAGCCTTGTTTTTGTTTATGTTTAGGATTTTCACAGATAACCATTACTTTGCCTTTTCTGCGGATAACTTTACATTTTTCACAGATTGGCTTGACTGATGGTCTTACTTTCATCTTGTTCTAACCTCCTTAATAGTACGGAGTGCATAAGATTATTTATATCGATACGTAATTCTACCACGAGTAAGATCATATGGAGAAAGCTCTACTGTAACTTTATCACCTGGTAAAATACGAATGAAATGCATTCGGATCTTACCGGAGACATGAGCCAATACAGTATGACCATTCTCTAATTCTACCTTAAACATCGCGTTCGGCAAAGTTTCAACAACTGTGCCTTCTACTTCAATAACATCGTCTTTCGCCATCGAACTCTACTCCCTTCTTCCCATCTTCAAGGACCTCATTCATAAATTTCGCTATCGCAAATCGCAGTTTGCCATTCGTGACGCGCCCGGTCTCATGAATACTGCTTTGAACTTCTGGAGAAACATAGTCGTATAATTCCAGATGTTGAATGTTCTTCTTTTTTGGACGATCATGTTTGCGTTTGTCTCCATCCGCCAACAATACGAATCGATCATCCACACGATGAACAACTATCGCAATTTGCCCTGCATCTCGTCCCTTTTTAATTATGGCTATCTGCCCTATAAGGGGAGTCGAATCAGACTCGTTCAACACTATCACCTTCACTTAGGCTTTCGTTAGAATTTCATAACCTGTTTCTGTTATGGCAATGGTGTGTTCAAAATGTGCACACATTTTCCCATCCACTGTCACAACCGTCCAGTTATCAGCCAATGTATTTACATAACGGCTGCCTGCATTCACCATCGGTTCAATCGCAAGCACCATTCCAGGCTTCAAGCGAGGACCTTTGTTTGGTGGTCCAAAATGAGGAATTTGAGGCTCCTCATGTAAGTCTTGACCAACACCGTGTCCGACATACTCACGTACGATAGAAAAGCCATTTGCTTCAACATATGTTTGGATCGCGTTGGAGATGTTCGAAAGGCGTTCGCCTGGCTTAGCTTCATTCAAGCCCAGATAGAGAGACTCCTCTGTAACATCTAGCAGCCTTTGGGTTTCTTCATTTATATCACCGACAGGATATGTCCATGCCGAATCACCATGATAGCCTTTATATTTAGCACCGATATCGATGCTGATAATGTCGCCATCTTTCAATGTCCGGTCACCGGGTATCCCGTGGACTAACTCGTAATTGACTGAAGCGCAAATACTGCCACGAAACCCATTATAACCTTTAAAAGATGGAATTGCATTATGTTCGCTTATAATTTTTTCAGCAATTACATCCAATTGCTTGGTCGTAATCCCTGGAACTATATGCTTTTGCAACTCCTGATGGGTGATCGCCACAATGCTGCCTGCTTCTTTCATGATTTCAATTTCACGAGGGGTCTTGCAAATGATCATCGAGGCAGGCCTCCAAGTAATTCGTCGATATCGGCGAATACTTTGTTGATATCCTGCTGTCCATTGATATTGCGCAAGTAGCCTTTCTCGCTGTAAAAATCAAGAAGCGGCTTTGTTTGCTTCATATTTACTTCCAAACGATTTTGTACCGTCTCGGCATTATCATCAGCCCGTTGGTATAGCTCTCCGCCACATCGGTCGCAGACTCCTTCTTCCTTCGGTGGATTGAATACCAAATGATAAGTTGCTCCACAATCCTTGCAGATTCGGCGCCCTGTCAGACGTTCCATTAATATATCTTGATCTACTTCAATATTAATGACAAAATCCATTTTCTTGTCTAAATCACCAAGGATATTTTCAAGCGCATCAGCTTGGGCAACTGTACGCGGGAAACCGTCAAGAAGGAATCCTTTGTAGCAATCATCCTTGCCTAATCGCTCGCGGACGATTCCGATCGTTACTTCATCAGGAACCAGTTCGCCTTTATCCATGAAAGATTTAGCTTTTAATCCAAGTTCCGTACTATCCTTGATAGCAGCACGAAACATATCTCCGGTTGAGATATGAGGGATTTCATATTTTGCTACGATTTTGTCGGCTTGAGTACCTTTACCAGCACCCGGAAGCCCCATTAGTACCAAGTTCACTCGTATTTCCCCCTCAGTATCTAAATCCGGTTTCAGGAACAACAGTGTGTTCCTAAAACCTCAAGCATTATTTTATAAAGCCTTTATAGTGACGTTTCACTAATTGAGACTCAAGTTGTTTCATTGTTTCAAGCGCAACACCGACAACGATCAGTAAGCTTGTTCCGCCGATTTGTGCAGTAGTTGGCAACCCTGCAAACTTGACGAATAGTACTGGAAGTATCGCGATCAACGCTAGAAAGATTGATCCGCTGAATGTCAGACGGTAAAGAACTCGAGTCAAGTACTCTTGTGTGTTTTTACCAGGTCGGATTCCAGGGATATATCCACCTTGCTTTTTCAAATTCTCTGCTACCTGTTCAGGATTGACCTGAATGAATGCATAGAAATATGTGAAAGCGATGATTAGTGCCACATAGATAAGCATCCCGACTGGCTTCGTATAATCGAAGATCCATTCAATCGTCGTCGTTACATCATTTTGGCCGAAGAATGTCGCAATGGTTCTTGGCGTGACAATGAATGAAACGGCAAAGATTACCGGGATTACTCCAGCTGCATTAACCTTTAACGGCAGATGTGTTGATTGCCCGCCAACAGGACTGCGTCCGACAATGCGTTTTGCATATTGAATCGGAATTTTACGCAATGCTTGCTGGAAGAAGATTACACCGACTACAATCGCAATGACAGCGAGAACGATAAGCAAAAGGATCACAATGTGCAAGAACAATTGCTGCCCTGCTCCTTCAATCTGCTGTGCATATACCTGATTGGCTGCTGTCGGAATCCTAGCCACGATCCCGGCAAAGATCAAGATAGAAATTCCGTTTCCAACACCTTTGGAAGTGATTTGTTCACCAAGCCACATTAAAAAGGATGTACCAGCTGTTAATACAAGAGCGATTAACAAGTACGTTCCGATTCCAGGGTCTTTGATCAACATACCGCCAGCCAAATTATTGAAGCCATAGGACATGCCTAGCGCTTCGATAAAACCAAGAATAATTGTGAAATAGCGGGTAAACTGAGCTAATTTGCGGCGGCCGACTTCACCTTGCTTCGACCATTCAGTAAACTTAGGAACAACGTCCATCTGCAGCAACTGAACGATGATCGAAGCAGTGATGTAAGGCATGATCCCCATCGCAAAGATGGAGAAGTTCTTTAATGCTCCACCGCCAAACGTATTCAGAAATCCGAATAGCCCAGATTGATCTTGCATTTTCAATATTTCGGCATCCACATGTGGAACGGGGATGAAAACCCCGATGCGGAATACAATCAACATTAGTAAGGTGAAGAATATCTTCTTTCTTATATCACCCACGCGCATAAAATTGGAGATTGTCTGAAACATTAAATCACCTCAGTTTTACCGCCAGCAGCTTCGATAGCTTCTTTTGCAGCAGAGGAGAATTTATGAGCTTTAACTGTAAGCTTTTTCTCGACTTTACCGTTGGCAAGAATTTTGATTCCTGCTTTTTCTTTGCTTACAACACCCGTTTCGATAAGAAGTTCTGGAGTAACTTCTGTACCTTCTTCAAAACGATTTAATGCATCAAGGTTAATGATCGCATAATCTTTACGGTTGATGTTCGTGAATCCACGTTTAGGCAAACGTTGGAATAAAGGCGTTTGACCACCTTCGAAACCAGGACGAACCCCACCGCCTGAACGGGAGTTTTGACCTTTTTGGCCTCGGCCGGAAGTTTTTCCGTTGCCTGAACCAGTACCACGACCAACACGATTTCGTTCTTTACGAGAACCTTCTGCAGGTTTTAATTCATGTAGTTTCATTGTTGGCACCTCCTTGTATAAAAAGAATCAACTTATTGTTCTTTAACCGTCACAAGATGAGCAACTTTATTGATCATACCGCGGATAGCAGGATTATCTTGATGCTCAACAGTTTGATTAACTTTACGAAGACCTAGGGCCTTAACTGTTTCACGCTGATCATTCGGACGACCGATCAAGCTGCGAGTGAGGGTAATTGTTAATTTTTCCGCCACTTAAATCCCTCCTTATCCTAACAGTTCTTCTACTGATTTACCACGTAGTTTCGCTACTTCTTCAGCACGTTTCAATTGAGTTAAACCGTTAATTGTAGCACGAACCATGTTAATTGGTGTGTTTGATCCTAAAGATTTAGAAAGAATGTCAGCAATACCTGCTAACTCAAGTACCGCACGAACCGGACCACCAGCGATAACCCCTGTACCGGCAGAAGCAGGCTTCATGAAGATTTGACCAGCGCCGAAGCGTCCAATCACTTCATGAGGGATAGTAGCACCAACAGTTGGTACTTCGATTAAGTTTTTCTTAGCGTCTTCAATCGCTTTGCGGATTGCATCCGGCACTTCTTGCGCTTTACCTGTACCAAAACCTACATGACCGTTCTTGTCACCGACAACAACTAGCGCAGTGAAGCGGAAACGACGTCCACCTTTAACAACTTTCGCAACACGATTTACTGTAACAACGCGTTCTTCTAATTCAAGTTTGTTAGCATCAATGCGAAGCATCTGATATGTCCCTCCTTTTACTATTAAAATTCTAAGCCGTTTTCACGTGCTGCATCAGCAAGTGCTTTTACACGTCCATGATAGAGGTAACCACCACGGTCGAATACGACAGATTTAAGTCCTTTTTCAACTGCACGTTTAGCGACTAATTCGCCAACCTTTTGAGCAGCTTCAACATTTCCAGTTGCTTCAACATCGAAATCTTTGTCTAAAGATGATGCACTTGCAAGTGTTACACCATTAAGATCGTCGATCAATTGAGCATAGATATGTTTGCTGGAACGGAATACGTTTAAGCGTGGACGAGACTCTGTACCGCTAAGTTTAGAACGTACACGAGCATGTCTCTTCTTACGAGTACTGTTTTTATCTGGCTTCGTAATCATTGAGGTCACTCCTTTCTTCTGCCTAAGAGGCATTATTTACCTGTTTTACCTTCTTTACGGCGTACATATTCACCTTCGAAACGAATACCTTTACCTTTGTAAGGCTCTGGCGGGCGAATAGCGCGAATGTTAGCAGCTAGTGCTCCAACACGTTCTTTATTTGAACCCTTAATCGTGATGTTCGTATTTTTAGGAACTTCGATTTCGATTCCTGCTTCAGGTTCAATTTCGACTGGATGTGAGTAACCAACGTTCAATACAAGCTTGTTCCCTTGTTTTTGAGCACGGTAACCTACCCCGATTAGTTCTAACTTTCTTTCGAATCCTGCAGATACACCTTCAACCATGTTAGCGATCAAAGCGCGAGTTGTTCCGTGCAATGCGCGATGTTCTTTCGCATCAGAAGGACGAGTAATGTTTACTACGTTCTCTTCGATGTTGATTGCAATATCAGGATTAAACGTTTGGGAAAGCTCTCCCTTTGGTCCTTTAACAGTAACCGTAGATCCATCAAGAGTCACAGTGACGCCAGATGGAATTTCAATAGGTTTTTTTCCTACGCGAGACATTCATATGCACCTCCATTCACTATCAATTAATTACCAAACGTATGCTAATACTTCTCCGCCAACTTGTTTAGCGCGAGCTTCTTTATCAGACAATACACCATTTGAAGTAGAAACGATCGCAATACCAAGACCGTTCAATACTTTTGGTACTTCGTTAGCTTTAGCGTATACGCGTAAACCTGGTTTACTGATACGTTTTAAGCCTGTGATAACACGCTCGTTATTTGAACCGTACTTAAGGAAGATACGGATGATTCCTTGCTTGTTATCTTCGATGAATTCAACGTCACGTACGAAACCTTCACGCTTGAGGATTTCAGCAACTTCTTTCTTGATGTTAGAAGCAGGAACTTCCAGCTTCTCGTGACGAACCATGTTCGCATTTCTGATGCGAGTAAGCAAATCTGCAATTGGATCTGTCATAACCATTTAAATTAACCTCCTTCCCAAATTCGGGGTTTACCAGCTAGCTTTTTTAACGCCAGGAATCTGACCCTTATATGCAAGTTCGCGGAAACAGATACGGCACAATTTAAACTTGCGGATTACTGAATGTGGACGACCACAACGTTCGCAACGAGTATATGCTTGGACCGCGTGCTTAGGAGCACGTTTTTGTTTCGCTATCATTGATTTTTTAGCCACGTTTTCGCCTCCCTTTTAGCGATTACTTTTGGAATGGCATTCCTAATTGTGTTAAAAGTTCACGAGATTCTTCATCTGTGTTCGCAGTAGTAACGATAACAATATCCATACCGCGTACTTTTGATACTTTATCATAATCAATTTCAGGGAAGATCAACTGTTCTTTTACACCTAATGTATAGTTTCCACGGCCGTCGAATGCCTTTTTAGAAACGCCGCGGAAGTCACGTACACGCGGTAGTGAAACAGATACTAATTTGTCTAGGAATTCATACATACGCTCTCCGCGTAATGTAACTTTCGCACCGATAGGCATGCCTTCACGAAGACGGAAGCCTGCGATGGATTTTTTTGCTCTAGTTACAACTGGCTTCTGACCAGCGATTAGAGTTAATTCCTCAACAGCAGTATCTAAAGATTTTGCGTTTTGAACAGCGTCACCAACACCCATGTTAATAACGATTTTCTCAACTTTTGGTACTTCCATTACTGATTTATAGTTGAATTTGCTCACAAGAGCAGGAGAAATTTCTTTTTGAAATTTTTCTTTTAGGCGGTTCATGTCGTGTACCTCCCTTCTTATAAGAACTATTTATCTAAAAATTCACCGGATTTTTTAGCTACACGTACTTTTTTGCCGTTTTCAACTTTATAACCAACACGAGTAGGTTCATTTGTCTTTGGGTCCAACGGCATCACGTTGGATACGTGAATCGCTGCCTCTTGACTAATGATCCCGCCTTGCGGATTCACTTGAGAAGGTTTTGAGTGTTTTTTCACGATGTTGATACCTTCAACAAGCACACGGTCTTTCTTAGGGAATGCTGCAAGCACTACGCCTGTTTTCCCTTTGTCTTTACCAGTGATGACCATTACTTTATCGCCTTTTTTAACATGCATTTCAATCGCACCTCCTTGAATGGCCGAATCAAATATTTATTAAAGAACTTCTGGAGCTAAAGATACGATTTTCATGAAGTTGTTGTCGCGAAGTTCACGAGCAACAGGTCCGAAAATACGAGTTCCACGTGGTCCTTTATCATCACGAATGATTACACAAGCATTTTCATCAAAGCGGATGTAAGATCCATCGTTACGACGAACGCCGCGTTTTGTGCGTACCACTACAGCTTTTACAACTTCACCTTTTTTAACAACGCCACCTGGTGTTGCTTGTTTTACTGTGCAGACGATCACATCACCAATGTTGGCAGTCTTACGACCTGAGCCGCCAAGAACTTTAATTGTCAATACTTCACGTGCACCAGAGTTGTCAGCAACTTTCAAGCGTGATTCTTGTTGAATCATCTAGGTTACCTCCTTTCGGAATAAACATCAATCCGAACTATTGAATTAAATAATTACAGCTTTTTCTACAACCTCAACAAGACGGAAACGTTTTGTTGCGGATAACGGGCGAGTTTCCATGATACGTACTACGTCGCCTGTTTTTGCTTCGTTTTGCTCATCATGAGCTTTAAACTTTTTAGAGTATTTTACGCGTTTGCCGTAAAGTGAATGTTTTTTGTAAGTTTCTACCATGACTGTGATTGTTTTGTCCATTTTGTCGGAAACAACACGTCCAGTATAAACTTTGCGTTGGTTGCGCTCACTCATTCTGCAAACCTCCTCTCAATTATCGATTGTTAACTCCGATCTCCCTTTCACGGATAACGGTTTTCATACGAGCAATCGCTTTGCGTACTTCGCGGATACGAGCTGTGTTCTCAAGTTGACCAGTCGCTAATTGAAAGCGAAGGTTGAAAAGCTCTTCTTTTAAAGATTTAACTTTTTGTTCTATTTCGGCAGTGGTAAGGTCACGGATTTCATTAGCTTTCATTTGATTCACCACCAATTTCTTCTCGTTTTACAAACTTGCATTTGATTGGAAGTTTGTGTGCTGCAAGACGAAGTGCTTCACGAGCTACTTCTTCAGAAACGCCGGCAATTTCGAACATGATCTTGCCTGGTTTTACAACTGCAACCCATCCTTCAGGCGCCCCCTTACCGGAACCCATTCGGACTTCTAGTGGTTTAGCAGTGTAAGGCTTATGAGGGAAGATTTTAATCCATACTTTACCGCCGCGTTTCATGTAACGAGTCATCGCAATACGAGCTGCTTCAATTTGGCGGTTAGTGATCCAAGATGCTTCAAGAGCTTGTAAACCGTATTCACCGAACGCTACTTCTGCGCCACCTTTTGTACGACCGCGCATTTTCCCGCGATGTTCACGACGATATTTAACGCGTTTAGGCATTAACATATTATTTTCCTCCTTCCTCAGTTTTCTTCTTAGCAGGAAGGACTTCTCCACGATAGATCCATACTTTTACTCCAAGCTTACCATAAGTTGTGTCCGCTTCAGCGTGAGCATAGTCAATGTCAGCACGAAGAGTATGAAGTGGAACTGTTCCTTCGCTGTAGTGTTCAGCACGTGCAATATCAGCACCGCCAAGACGACCGGACACCATTGTTTTGATTCCTTTAGCTCCTGCTCTCATAGCGCGTTGGATTACTTGCTTTTGAGCACGACGGAAAGAAACACGGTTTTCCAATTGACGAGCGATGTTTTCTGCAACTAATTTCGCATCAAGATCTGCTCTCTTGATTTCAACGATATTGATATGAACTCTTTTACCTGTTAATTGGTTTAAAGCTTTACGAAGAGCTTCAACCTCAGTACCACCTTTACCGATTACCATTCCTGGCTTCGCAGTGTGGACAGTAATATTGATACGGTTAGCAGCGCGCTCGATTTCTACTTTAGAAACAGAAGCGTCTGATAAGCGTTTCGCGATATATTCACGAACCTTAAGGTCTTCGTGTAAAAGGTCTGCATAGTCTTTACCAGCGTACCATTTGGACTCCCAATCACGAATGACTCCGATACGCAACCCGACTGGATGTACTTTTTGACCCACTACTTATCCCTCCTTCTTTTCTGATACCACAATTGTGATGTGGCTTGTGCGTTTATTAATAGCGCTAGCACGTCCCATCGCACGTGGGCGGAAGCGTTTCAATGTTGGGCCTTCGTCAACGAATGCCTCAGAAATAACTAAGTTGTTTACGTCCAATTCATAATTATGCTCTGCGTTCGCCATAGCAGATTTCAAAACTTTCTCAACTACTGGAGAAGCCGCTTTTGGTGTGTGACGTAAAATAGCAACTGCTTCACCGATTTGCTTTCCTCGAATTAAATCAACTACTAGGCGTACTTTACGAGGAGCAATACGAACTGTTCTAGCAACAGCTTTTGCTTGCATCAGGATGCCCTCCTCTCATTAACGTCTTGTTTTCCTATCGTCACTTCCGTGACCTTTGTAAGTACGTGATGGTGCAAATTCACCAAGCTTGTGACCTACCATATCTTCAGTAATGTATACCGGCACATGTTTACGACCATCGTATACAGCAACTGTGTGACCAATGAATGCTGGGAAGATCGTAGAACGGCGAGACCAAGTTTTCACAACCTGTTTGCCTTCAGTTTCATTCAACTTTTCGATCTTGTTCATTAAATGTTCATCAACAAAAGGTCCTTTTTTTAAGCTGCGACCCATGATTGAACCTCCCTTCGTGATTGCGCTACGGTTCGGATGTTGAACCGTAGTTCAATCCCGTTATTTTTTGCGACGACGCACAATAAATTTATCTGATTTGCTTTTCTTTTTGCGTGTTTTGAATCCAAGAGTCGGTTTGCCCCATGGAGACATTGGTGATTTACGTCCGATAGGAGCGCGTCCTTCACCACCACCGTGTGGATGGTCATTAGGGTTCATTACAGAACCACGAACAGTTGGGCGCTTGCCTAACCAGCGTGAACGTCCTGCTTTACCGATGTTGATAAGTTCATGCTGCTCGTTACCAACTTGACCTACAGTAGCACGGCAAGAAGATAAGATCATGCGAACTTCACCTGAATTCAAGCGAACCAACACGTATTTTCCTTCTTTACCTAGTACTTGTGCAGAAGTACCAGCTGAACGTACCAATTGTCCACCTTTACCAGGCTTAAGCTCGATATTGTGGATAACTGTACCAACAGGGATATTGATTAACGGTAGTGCATTACCGATTTTGATATCAGCTTCAGGTCCAGACATAACTTCTGTACCTACAGTGATGTTTTTAGGTGCTAAGATATAGCGTTTTTCACCATCAGCATAGTTGATTAATGCAATGTTAGCTGAACGGTTTGGATCATACTCAATAGTGGCAACGCGTCCTGGTATACCATCTTTATCACGTTTAAAGTCGATGATACGGTATTGACGCTTGTGGCCGCCACCTTGATGACGAACGGTTAACTTACCTTGGTTGTTACGGCCGCCTTTTTTAGTAAGAGGCGCAAGTAATGATTTTTCTGGTTTATCAGTAGTGATTTCAGCAAAATCAGAAACTGTCATGCCGCGACGACCGTTGGAGGTAGGTTTATATTTTTTGATCGCCATTTCGTTTCCCTCCTCTTCTGATTAAGTTAATTAAACTTCAAAGAATTCGATTTCTTTGCTGTCTGCTGTTAATTTAACAATAGCTTTACGACGTTTGTTAGTGTATCCAGCATGTCGACCCATGCGTTTGAACTTACCTTTGTAGTTCATGATGTTCACTTTTTCAACTTTGACGTCGAAAATTTCTTCTACTGCATCTTTAACTTGAGTCTTGTTAGCTTTCACGTCCACTTCAAACGTGTATTTTTTCTCTGCCATTAAGTCAGTAGAACGCTCAGTGATAACGGGGCGCTTAATGATATCACGTACATCCATTATCCAAGCACCTCCTCTACTTTTTCAACCGCAGCTTTCGTCATGATCAATTTTTCATGACCAAGCAAATCTAAAACATTAACGCTGTTTGCTTCTACAACTGTAACACCTTGGATGTTACGAGCAGATAGAGCAACATTCTCATCAAGACCGTCTGTTACCACTAAAGTTTTAGTGTTAAGAGATAGATTCTTCAGAACGTTAGCAAACTCTTTTGTTTTAGGTGCATCGAAAGCTAGCGCTTCTAATACTAGGATGTTTTCTTCTAATACTTTAGAAGATAGTGCAGATTTGATCGCTAAGCGACGAACTTTTTTAGGAAGTTTGTAGCTGTAGCTGCGTGGAACTGGTCCAAATACAGTACCACCACCGCGCCATTGTGGAGAACGGATCGATCCTTGACGTGCACGACCTGTTCCTTTTTGGCGCCAAGGCTTGCGTCCACCGCCTGCAACTTCAGAACGATTTTTTACTTTATGAGTTCCTTGACGTAAGGAAGCTCTTTGCATTACAACTGCTTCAAACAATACAGAATTGTTAGGTTCAATACCAAATACAGAATCTTTTAAGTCGATATCACCAACTTTGGATCCAGTTTGGTTAAAGAGTGCTACTTTTGGCATTCCTGTTTGCCTCCTTTCTTATGAAGTGAATTATTTTGTTTTAATTGCACTTGTTACTTTAAGCATAGCTTTTTTAGGTCCAGGCACGTTGCCTTTAACTAAAAGCAAGTTGCGCTCAGCGTCAACTTTAACGATTTGCAAGTTTTGGATTGTAACTTGCTCTCCACCCATGCGGCCAGGCAACAATTTGTTCTTGAAAACGCGGTTAGGCGCTACAGGACCCATTGAACCAGGACGACGGTGATAGCGGGAACCGTGAGACATAGGTCCGCGAGATTGGTTATGGCGCTTGATCGCACCTTGGAAACCTTTACCTTTTGAAATTCCTGTTACATCAACAACATCGCCTTCAGCGAATGCATCTACTTTGACTTCTTGACCAACTTGATAATCATCTAAGTTTGTTCCGCGGATTTCGCGAACGAAGCGCTTAGGAGCAGTATTCGCTTTTTCAGCATGTCCTTTTTCTGGTTTGTTAGAAAGTTTTTCACGCTTGTCTTCGAAACCGATCTGAACTGCTTCGTAGCCATCTGCTTCAACTGTTTTCTTTTGAAGTACCACGTTTTGAGCAGCTTCAATAACAGTTACAGGGATAAGCTCACCATTTTCAGCGAAAACTTGAGTCATACCGATTTTTCTTCCTAAGATTCCTTTGGTCATGAGTCACACCTCCTGAAAAATAATAAATTTTATTAATTAAAGTTTGATTTCGATGTCAACACCGGATGGTAAATCCAAACGCATCAAAGAATCAACAGTTTGTGGTGTTGGATTAACGATGTCGATTAAGCGTTTGTGCGTACGCATCTCAAATTGCTCACGTGAATCTTTATATTTGTGCACCGCACGAAGAATCGTGTAAACGGACTTTTCAGTCGGCAACGGGATCGGGCCGGACACCGCCGCACCAGAACGTTTTGCAGTTTCAACGATTTTCTCTGCAGATTGATCAAGGATTCTGTGATCATATGCTTTTAATCGAATACGAATTTTTTGTTTTGCCATCATTTTCCCTCCTTTTCGCCTATTTAAGTATAGACATTCTCCATGGAAATTTCCCACACACGCGCCATGGCAAAGCGGCCGGGTGTGTCAGCAACCTTCCACTTCATCGCAGTCAAAGACCAACATTGTCTATTATACTAAAAGCCCAAAGAATATGCAATATCTTTATTGATTTTCTTTGCGCCTCACACACTTTTACTATTATACATACTTGGACTAAGCATTTCAACCATTGTTAAATGAATGGAAAATATTCTTTTCGACAAACAGATTCCCAGCTTACTAACATCTATTATATAGAAGAAATAAAAAAAGCAGATGGTGATCAGCCATCTGCTTTTTTTGAATCTATGAGTAAGATTACGCTTGGATAGATGCTACTACGCCGGCACCTACAGTACGTCCACCTTCACGGATTGAGAATTTAGTACCTTCTTCAATCGCGATTGGAGCGATAAGTTCAACAGTCATTTCAACGTTATCGCCAGGCATTACCATTTCAACGCCTTCTGGAAGTTGGATGATACCAGTTACGTCAGTTGTACGGAAGTAGAACTGAGGACGGTAGTTAGAGAAGAATGGAGTATGACGTCCACCTTCTTCTTTAGAAAGAACATAAACTTCAGATTTGAATTTAGTATGTGGAGTGATTGTACCTGGCTTAGCAAGTACTTGTCCACGTTGGATATCGTCACGGGATACACCACGAAGAAGTGCACCGATGTTGTCGCCAGCTTCTGCATAATCAAGAAGCTTACGGAACATTTCTACACCAGTAACTGTAGTCTTTTTAGACTCTTCTTGGATACCGATGATTTCAATTTCGTCACCGACTTTAACTTGTCCACGCTCAACGCGTCCAGTAGCAACTGTACCACGGCCAGTGATTGAGAATACATCCTCAACTGGCATCATGAATGGTTTTTCAGTGTCACGTTCTGGAGTTGGGATGTACTCATCAACAGCGTTCATAAGTTCAACGATTTTTTCTTCCCACGCAGCGTCGCCTTCAAGAGCTTTAAGAGCAGAACCTTTGATAACTGGTACATCGTCACCAGGGAAGTCGTATTCAGAAAGAAGGTCACGTACTTCCATTTCTACTAGTTCAAGTAGTTCTTCGTCGTCTACCATGTCACATTTGTTCATGAATACAACAAGGTAAGGAACACCTACTTGGCGAGAAAGCAAGATGTGCTCACGAGTTTGTGGCATTGGGCCATCAGCAGCAGAAACAACTAGGATTCCGCCGTCCATTTGTGCAGCACCAGTGATCATGTTTTTAACGTAGTCAGCATGTCCTGGGCAGTCAACGTGTGCATAGTGGCGAGTATCAGTTTCATACTCAACGTGTGCAGTTGAGATTGTGATTCCACGCTCGCGCTCTTCTGGAGCAGCGTCAATCATGTCATATGCCATTGCAGCACCTTTACCACTGCGTTTAGCAAGAACAGTTGTGATAGCAGCTGTCAAAGTAGTTTTACCATGGTCAACGTGACCAATTGTACCAATATTCGCATGTGTTTTGGAACGATCGAATTTTTCTTTAGCCATTTTGGAAATCCTCCTTTAATTATATAAGAAATAAGTATATTGTATGGCTTCATTGAAGGCGGGCGCCCACCTTCAATTCCAACCATCTTTACAATAGTAGTTATACTTCATTAAAGATGAGAAATCAATTACTCACCTTTATTTTTTTTGATAATTTCTTCGCTGATTGATTTAGGAACTTCTTCGTAGTGATCAAAGTGCATGGAGAATACTCCGCGACCTTGTGTATTTGAACGAAGGGAAGTTGCATAACCAAACATTTCAGAAAGTGGAACGAACGCTTTAACTACCTGAGCGTTTCCGCGAGCGTCCATACCTTCAACACGTCCACGACGGGATGTGATATCACCCATGATATCTCCAAGGTACTCCTCAGGGATAACAACCTCAACCTTCATAAGAGGCTCAAGGATAACTGGGCTACATTTGGAAGCAGCGTTTTTAAGCGCCATTGAAGCGGCAACTTTGTATGCCATTTCACTGGAGTCAACGTCATGGTAAGATCCGTCATAAAGTCTAGCTTTGATGTCGATTAGCGGATATCCAGCAAGGACACCGTTATCTAATGCATCTTCTAATCCAGACTGGATGGCTGGCACGTATTCACGTGGTACAACCCCACCGACGATTCCGTTTTCGAATTCGAATCCTTTTCCTTCTTCGTTAGGAGAGAACTCGATCCAAACGTGACCATATTGTCCGCGTCCACCAGATTGACGTACAAATTTACCTTCAACTTGTGCAGTAGCACGGAAAGTTTCACGGTAAGAAACTTGTGGTGCACCTACGTTTGCTTCTACTTTGAATTCACGCTTCATACGGTCAACGATGATGTCAAGGTGAAGTTCACCCATACCAGCGATGATGACCTGGCCAGTTTCTTGGTCTGTATGAGCACGGAAAGTAGGATCTTCTTCTTGAAGTTTTTGTAAAGCTGTCGTCATTTTATCTTGGTCAGCTTTAGATTTTGGTTCGATTGCAACAGAGATAACAGGCTCTGGGAATTCCATTGATTCTAGGATTACTAGATCCTTTTCATCACAAAGAGTGTCACCAGTAGTAGTGTCTTTAAGACCTACCGCTGCAGCAATATCCCCAGCATACACTTCAGAGATCTCTTCACGAGAGTTCGCGTGCATTTGAAGGATACGACCTACACGTTCGCGTTTTCCTTTAGTTGAGTTCTTGATATAAGATCCAGATTTCAACACACCGGAATATACGCGGAAGAATGTAAGTTTACCAACATAAGGGTCAGTCATTACTTTAAATGCCAACGCAGAGAAAGGTGCGTCATCAGAAGATGGACGTGTTACTTCCTCATCGGAATCAGGGATGATACCTTTGATGTTTGCAACATCAGTTGGAGCTGGAAGGTAATCAAGAACCGCATCAAGCAATAATTGAACACCTTTGTTTTTGAAAGCAGAACCACAGATTACTGGGTAGAATTCAACGTTACAAGTACCTTTACGGATCGCAGCTTTCAACTCGTCGTTTGTCAGCTCTTCACCTTCAAGATATTTCATCATTAATTCTTCATCAAGTTCTGCTACTGCTTCGATTAAGCTTGCGCGATACTCTTCAGCTTGATCTTTGTATTCTTCAGGAATGTCACGAGCTTCCGCACGAGTTCCTAAATCATCTTCATAGAAGTAAGCTTTCATTTCAATTAAATCGATGATGCCGTCGAATTCATCTTCAGCACCGATCGGCAATTGAATTGGATGAGCATTCGCTTGCAAACGATCATGAATTGTTTTTACAGAGTATAGGAAATCTGCACCGATCTTGTCCATTTTATTGACGAACACGATACGAGGAACTCCGTAAGTTGTTGCTTGGCGCCAAACTGTTTCAGTTTGCGGCTCAACACCGGATTGTGCATCAAGAACTGCTACGGCACCATCCAATACACGCAGGGAACGTTCAACTTCAACTGTGAAGTCTACGTGTCCTGGGGTATCGATGATATTTACACGATGACCTTTCCATGATGCTGTTGTAGCAGCGGAAGTGATCGTGATACCACGTTCTTGCTCTTGCTCCATCCAGTCCATTTGAGACGCACCTTCATGAGTTTCGCCAATTTTATGAATGCGTCCTGTGTAGAAAAGAATACGCTCAGTTGCTGTCGTTTTACCGGCATCGATGTGAGCCATGATACCGATATTACGTGTCTTTTCTAAGGAGAACTCTCTAGCCATGATGCATTTCTCCTTCCTTATATGAGTATATTTTTATATACGAAGGTAAAATTACCAACGGTAGTGAGCAAACGCTTTGTTTGCTTCTGCCATTTTATGAGTATCTTCACGTTTCTTGACAGCTGCACCAGTGTTATTGGCTGCATCAAGGATTTCGTTAGCGAGACGCTCTTCCATCGTTTTTTCACCGCGAAGGCGAGCGTAGTTCACTAACCAGCGAAGACCAAGAGTCGTACGGCGCTCAGGGCGAACCTCAACCGGTACTTGGTAGTTTGCACCACCAACTCGACGTGCTCTTACTTCCAATACTGGCATGATGTTTTTCAAAGCTTGATCGAATACTTCCATTGCATCTTTACCAGAACGTTCTTTGATTAAATCGAAAGAAGCATAAAGAATTTTTTGGGATGTACCTCTCTTGCCGTCAACCATCATCTTGTTAATAAGACGAGTAACTAATTTTGAATTATACATTGGATCAGGTAAAACGTCTCTTTTAGAAACAGGACCTTTACGTGGCATGTGTATTTCCTCCTTTCAACAAAAGCTGAATTTCAAGTTAGTCAATTATTTTTTTGCTTCTTTAGGGCGCTTAGTACCGTATTTAGAACGGCCTTGTCTGCGGCTTTCAACACCTGCAGTATCTAATGCACCACGTACGATATGATAACGTACCCCTGGTAAATCTTTTACACGTCCGCCGCGGATAAGCACAACACTGTGCTCTTGCAGGTTATGTCCGATACCAGGAATGTATGCTGTTACTTCGATGCCGTTAGTCAAACGAACACGTGCATATTTACGCAACGCGGAGTTTGGTTTCTTTGGCGTCATCGTACCAACACGAGTACATACACCACGTTTTTGTGGAGATGAAACGTTCGTGTTCACTTTTTTGAAGCTGTTGTAACCTTTATTAAGCGCTGGCGATTTAGATTTTGTTGATTTAGACTTACGAGGCTTGCGCACTAATTGGTTAATAGTTGGCATGGGGTGTTTCCTCCCTTCATAGATTGTTAAGCCCACACATCCAGGTGGTTCATTTTTAAGCAAAAACAAAGTTCTTGCAGTTTACCTCAAAAGCTGCAAAAACATGTTAATAAATGAGCGCAACAGTTGCAGCTCCAACTTCTATTCCACACGCTTTCCCGAGCTTTCGCATCGAATCCACATGGATCAGTTTGACGTTCATGTCTTCGGCGGTCTGGACCACTTTCGCAATCACCCTCGGATCTGCATCCGACGCAACCAATACCTCTTTGACATTTCCGTTCTTAAGAGCTTTTACTGTTTGTTTAGTTCCTACTATAAAGCTTTTTGCCTGCGATACTTTTTCATAAGACATTTTCATATCCTCCAAAGTAACGAGATAAAGAATAGGAGCAACCTTGAATATATTATCATCTTCATATTTTAATGTCAACAAAATATTAGAGATAATTTAATCAAATAACAAGGCCTGAATCATTAACCGCATGATCGATTTTTAAATTCAGGCCTTGCTTGTTGTTTACTCTACTGTTACTGGTTCTTCCGCACCGAGCAGCTCTGGCTCTGCTTTGCGATAGCGCTGCATACCTGTTCCTGCTGGTACAAGCTTACCGATGATTACATTTTCCTTAAGACCTAGCAATTCATCGCGCTTTCCTTTGATTGCGGCATCAGTCAGGACACGAGTCGTCTCTTGGAATGATGCTGCAGACAAGAAGGAATCCGTTTCAAGTGATGCTTTAGTAATACCGAGTAATACCGGTCTGCCTGTCGCAGGAACGTTTCCTTCAAGAAGCGCCTTTTCATTGGCATCCGTGAATTGATGGATATCCAACAATGTTCCAGGCAGAACATCCGTATCACCGGCATCGATTACACGCACTTTGCGAAGCATTTGCCTTACCATTACTTCAACGTGCTTATCGCCGATTTCAACACCTTGCATACGGTATACCTTTTGAACTTCTCTCAATAGATATTCCTGTACGGCTGTAACGTCGCGTACTTTGATTAATTCTTTCGGATCGATAGAACCTTCTGTCAGCTCTTGACCGCGAACAACGGCGTCGTTTACAGCTACTTTCATGCGGGCTGTATAAGGCGCATTGTAAGAACGCGTCTCAACTTTACCTTGAACGACGATTTCCTGCTGACGGTCACGTCCTTCGTTGATGGCAGTGACGACACCATCGATTTCAGAAATGACGGCTTGACCTTTAGGGTTACGCGCTTCGAACAATTCTTGGATACGCGGTAAACCTTGAGTGATGTCATCTCCTGCTACCCCACCTGTATGGAAGGTACGCATTGTAAGCTGGGTTCCAGGTTCACCGATGGATTGGGCAGCGATGATACCGACTGCTTCACCCACTTCAACCTGTTGGCCTGTTGCCAAGTTGCGGCCGTAGCATTTCTTACATACACCATGGCGAGTGTTGCAAGTAAATGCAGAACGGATCGTAACCGTATCGACGCCAGCACTGATGACCACTCTTGAAAGATCCTCATTGATCAATTGATTTTCTTCTACGATGACCTCACCTGTCTCAGGGTGTTTGATCACTTTTCTTGCATAACGGCCAATCAAGCGCTCCTCAAGTGGTTCGATGATTTCTGTTCCATCCTTGATTGAGCTGATTTGAAGGCCTCTATCAGTTCCGCAGTCATCTTCGCGAACGATGACATCCTGCGCAACATCGACAAGACGACGTGTCAAGTAACCAGAGTCAGCCGTTTTAAGAGCCGTATCAGCAAGACCTTTACGGGCACCATGCGTTGAAATGAAGTATTCCAATACTGTTAGGCCTTCACGGAAACTTGATTTGATCGGCAACTCAATGATTCGGCCGGCCGGGTTGGCCATCAGTCCGCGCATACCGGCTAACTGTGTGAAGTTAGAGGCGTTACCACGGGCACCCGAGTCACTCATCATGAAGATTGGATTTCGTTTGTCCAAGGAAGCCATCAATTTGCCTTGGATGGTATCCTTCGCACCGCTCCAAATGGAAATTACGCGATCGTAGCGTTCTTCCTCTGTTATGAGACCGCGGCGGAACTGCTTCATGACATTGTCTACTTTTGTTTGGGCATCTTTGAGAATTTCTTCTTTTTCGCCCAAGACGACGATATCTGCTACACCAACCGTAATTCCGGCTTTTGTAGAATATTTGAATCCAAGGTTTTTCATCCGATCAAGCATTTTAGACGTTTCAGTGATTTTGAAGCGTTTGAACACTTCTGCAATGACGTTTCCAAGGATCTTTTTATTAAACGGATCGATTCCCGGCTGATCTTTAAGATGCTCTTTTACATTCGTTGTCGGATCTACGAAGTACTTAGGCGGAGTATACTCCTCCAAGTTGACATTCGTAGGCTCGTTGATATACGGGAATGTGCCAGGAAGTATTTCGTTGAAAATCAGTTTTCCAACCGTTGTCACAAGCAGCTGTTTATTCTGCTCTTCAGTAAAGGTTTGGTTATTCAGTGAGCTGGCATGTACGGCAACACGAGTATGCAAGTGTACATAGCCATTTTGGTACGCCACAAGCGCTTCATTTGTATCTTTGAAGACACTTCCTTCACCTACAGCACCTTCACGCTCCAATGTTAAGTAATAGTTACCTAAAACCATGTCCTGGGAAGGTGTAACAACCGGCTTTCCATCTTTCGGATTCAAGATGTTTTGAGCTGCGAGCATTAGAAGTCGGGCTTCCGCCTGTGCTTCAGATGATAGAGGAACGTGAACCGCCATTTGGTCACCATCGAAGTCTGCGTTGTATGCAGTACATACGAGAGGGTGGAGGCGAATCGCACGACCTTCCACCAAAGTCGGCTCGAATGCCTGGATTCCCAGTCTGTGAAGCGTTGGGGCACGGTTTAAAAGAACAGGATGTTCTTTGATAACCGATTCCAATACGTCCCAAACCTCCGGCTGGACGCGTTCAATCTTTCTTTTCGCGCTCTTGATATTATGAGCAAGCCCTTTTTCAACAAGCTCTTTCATGACAAAAGGCTTGAAGAGTTCCAATGCCATCTCTTTCGGAAGACCGCATTGGTACATTTTCAGGTTAGGACCTACGACGATTACGGAACGACCTGAGTAGTCAACACGCTTACCAAGCAAGTTTTGACGGAATCGTCCCTGCTTCCCTTTAAGCATATGCGAAAGGGATTTAAGAGGGCGATTACCCGGACCTGTTACTGGGCGTCCGCGGCGGCCGTTGTCGATCAATGCATCGACAGCTTCTTGAAGCATGCGTTTTTCGTTTTGGACAATGATGCTAGGAGCACCCAAGTCCAATAAACGTTTCAAACGATTATTGCGGTTGATGACTCGACGATATAGATCGTTCAAATCGGATGTTGCAAAACGTCCACCATCCAACTGCACCATCGGGCGCAACTCAGGAGGGATGACAGGAAGGACATCAAGGATCATCCAATCCGGGTCATTTCCGGAATGACGGAATGCCTCAAGCACTTCCAAACGTTTAATCGCACGGGTACGGCGTTGTCCCTGTGCAGTTTTTAAATCTTCTTTCAAGAAATCGACTTCCTTATCCAAATCGATATCCTGAAGAAGCTTTTTGATTGCTTCTGCACCCATCGCAGCCTGGAATTTAGTTCCATACTTTTCGCGGTATGCACGATATTCCTTTTCGGATAATAGCTGTTTCTTTTCCAATGCTGTGTCTGCAGCATCTGTTACTACATAGGAAGCAAAATAAATTACTTCTTCCAAAGCCCTTGGAGACATATCCAAGACAAGTCCCATCCGGCTAGGGATGCCTTTGAAGTACCAAATGTGAGATACAGGGGCGGCAAGTTCAATATGGCCCATGCGCTCACGGCGAACTTTCGCCCTCGTTACTTCAACGCCGCAGCGGTCACAAACGACGCCTTTATAGCGAACACGTTTGTACTTTCCGCAATGGCACTCCCAGTCCTTTGTAGGACCGAAAATGCGCTCGCAGAACAGACCGTCTTTCTCCGGCTTCAATGTACGATAGTTGATTGTTTCTGGTTTTTTGACTTCCCCGAAAGACCAAGAACGGATCTTATCAGGGGAAGCTAAACCGATTTTCATATACTCAAAATTATTAACGTCTAGCAAGGGGCCTACCTCCCTTTTAATCTACAGGTTCTACCCTTATTGCTTCACAAGAGATTATTCCTTACTGCCAACAATTTCCGACTCTTCTTCTTTAGCTTCGGGCGCGATATTTAGTGTGTCAGCTTGCTGCTGTTCTTCGTCTTCTTCTAAATCCCGCATTTCTATTTCTTCTTCGTTGCTGGAAAGGATTTTGACGTCCATTCCCAAACTTTGAAGTTCTTTTATCAATACTTTAAATGATTCCGGAACACCCGGTTCAGGAACATTTTCACCTTTGACGATGGCTTCGTATGTTTTCACACGACCGACTACGTCATCGGATTTAACCGTTAAGATTTCCTGCAATGTATAAGCAGCACCATATGCCTCGAGTGCCCATACCTCCATCTCACCGAAACGCTGTCCGCCGAATTGGGCTTTACCGCCAAGCGGCTGCTGAGTTACGAGTGAGTAAGGTCCGGTTGAACGCGCATGAAGCTTATCGTCAACCATGTGAGCAAGTTTGATCATATACATGATTCCGACGGATACACGGTTATCGAATGGTTCACCAGTACGACCATCGTATAAGACGGTTTTGGCGTCGCGCGCCATGCCAGCCTCTTCGATCGTAGACCAAACATCTTCTTCACGCGCTCCATCGAATACAGGAGATGCAACATGGATGCCCAAGTGTCTCGCAGCCATACCGAGATGCAATTCAAGCACCTGTCCGATATTCATACGAGATGGTACACCCAATGGATTCAACATGATGTCGATCGGCGTTCCATCTGGTAGGAACGGCATATCTTCTTCAGGTAAAATCCTGGAGATAACACCCTTGTTTCCATGTCGTCCGGCCATTTTGTCCCCTTCAGAAATCTTACGCTTCTGAACGATGTAAACGCGGACCAATTGATTGACTCCTGGTGGAAGCTCGTCGCCATCTTCTCGGTTGAAGACTTTGACATCAAGGATAATACCCTCGCCACCATGAGGTACCCGCAAGGATGTGTCACGGACTTCACGGGCTTTTTCACCGAAGATGGCATGTAATAAACGTTCTTCTGCAGTCAGTTCGGTTACCCCTTTAGGAGTGACTTTACCGACAAGCAAATCGCCGTCTTTCACTTCTGCACCAACACGGATGATGCCGCGCTCATCTAGATTGCGAAGAGCGTCTTCCCCGACATTCGGGATATCGCGTGTGATTTCTTCAGGTCCAAGCTTAGTGTCGCGTGATTCTGATTCGTATTCTTCAATATGGATGGATGTATAAACATCATCCTTTACAAGACGTTCACTCATGATGATCGCATCTTCATAGTTGTAGCCGTCCCAAGTCATGAACCCGACCATTACATTTCGGCCCAGTGCCAATTCACCTTTTTCCATTGAAGGTCCATCGGCAAGGATCTCACCTTTTGTCACTCTATTTCCTACAGCGACAATCGGACGTTGGTTGTAGCATGTTCCTTGGTTGGAGCGGATAAACTTCTGCATACGATACTTATCCAAATCGCCTTGTACTTCCTGGCCATCGACTTCTTTGATTCGGCGAACCCATACTTGACGGGATTCTACGTGCTCGACAATTCCTTCGTGCTTACAGATTACGGCAGCACCGGAGTCTTTTGCAGATACATATTCCATACCTGTTCCGACGATCGGGGATTCCGGCTGCATGAGCGGAACCGCCTGCCTCTGCATGTTCGCTCCCATTAGGGCACGGTTGGAGTCATCATTCTCCAAGAACGGGATACATGCTGTCGCAGCCGAAACGACCTGTTTCGGAGATACATCCATATAATCGATGCGCTCTCTCTTGACAACTGTATTTTCGCCTCGGAAACGTGCTACAACTTCTTCATCCAGGAATTCGCCATTTTCCCCAAGTCTCGCATTTGCTTGGGCTACAACGTAGTTATCTTCTTCGTCAGCAGTCAAGTAATCGAAGTGGCTCGTTACCATTCCTGTTTCAGGATCTACGCGGCGGTAAGGTGTTTCAATGAATCCGAAACGGTTTACCTTAGCAAAGGAAGATAAAGAGTTGATCAATCCGATGTTCGGACCCTCTGGCGTTTCAATTGGACACATACGGCCATAGTGGGAATAATGGACGTCACGAACTTCGAAACCAGCACGTTCACGCGTCAAACCACCAGGTCCAAGAGCAGATAAACGACGTTTATGAGTCAACTCTGCAAGCGGATTTGTTTGATCCATGAACTGTGAAAGCTGGGAGCTTCCAAAGAACTCTTTTATAGAAGCGATCACCGGTCTGATATTAATCAGCTGCTGCGGTGTAATCGTATTTGTATCTTGAATGGACATTCTTTCACGAACGACGCGCTCCATACGGGATAACCCGATGCGGAACTGGTTCTGAAGCAATTCACCTACAGAACGTAAACGTCTGTTGCCCAAGTGGTCGATATCATCTGTATTTCCCACTTCATGGAGAAGGTTGAAGAAATAGCTGATGGAAGAGATGATATCAGCCGGTGTGATATTTTTGATTGCATCTTCAACAAATGCATTCGCGATCACATTGATTTCTTTTTCGCCTTCTTCATTCGGAGCGTAAATCTTAATGGATTGCAGGACAATATCCTCTTCCACTACTCCCCCGCTTTGATTGATCGTCTTGAATCCTACTCCACTTTCTAGTTTCGGAAGAATCTTATCCAGCGTGCGGCGGTCTAGAAGAGTTCCTTTTTCTGCAATGATTTCGCCTGTTTCGGCATCAGCAAGCGTTTCTGCCAATCTCTGATTGAATAAGCGATTTTTAATGTGAAGCTTTTTGTTGATTTTATATCTACCAACGTTGGCTAGATCGTAGCGTTTAGGATCGAAAAAGCGGGATACTAGCAAACTTTTTGCGTTTTCCACTGTTGGAGGTTCACCAGGGCGCAAGCGCTCATAAATTTCCAATAGTGCTTTTTCAGTGCTTTCAGTATTGTCTTTCTCAAGTGTGTTGCGAATGTATTCATTATCACCTATTAAATCGATGATCTCCTGGTCTGAACCAAACCCGAGCGCACGCAGAAGAACCGAAACCGGCAATTTACGTGTGCGGTCGATGCGTACATATACTACATCTTTCGCGTCTGTTTCATATTCAAGCCATGCACCGCGATTCGGGATAACAGTAGCGGTAAAACCTTTTTTACCGTTCTTATCCATTTTTTCGCTGTAATACACACTCGGTGAACGAACAAGCTGTGAAACGATGACACGCTCTGCACCATTAATGACAAAAGTACCTGTTTCCGTCATCAATGGGAAATCGCCCATGAATACATCCTGATCTTTTACTTCACCTGTTTCCTTGTTTACCAAACGTACCTTCACTCGAAGAGGCGCGGAGAATGTAACATCTCTTTCCTTTGATTCGTCGACCGGATACTTTGGTTCCCCGAGACTATAATCGATGAATTCCAAAGAGAGATTCCCTGTGAAATCTTCGATAGGAGAAATATCTTGGAACATTTCTCTCAGTCCCTCATCAAGAAACCATTGATAGGAAGATGTTTGGATTTCAATAAGGTTTGGTAGTTCCAAAACCTCACTGATACGCGCAAAACTTCTGCGTTGGCGGTGTCGTCCATACTGAACAAGTTGACCTGTCAACTGATTCACCCCTCAAATCAAGCGTTTTGATTGCGTCTATAATGCCTATTGACACGGTATTTCCCATCTCAACAGACAAAAAGAAAAAGGGTTTTTTATTAAAAACCGCATTTTCACATGACGAACTATTATTTTATAATACTTTCCAATACACCCAAAATTTATACAAATTAAGTATAAAATTGATATATTTCAGGAAAATAATATATTGGCATTTTATAATGTTAACATAGCACCTATAGGCAGTCAATGTTTTTTTGCTTTAATAATAAAGTAGCCCTTGTCTTTAGCTACCACCTGCACCTCTGCAAATAATCCTTCTAATTTCGCCTTCGCGCTTGGCGCTCCCTGCTTTTTCTGAATCACAACCCAGAGCTCTCCATTGACTGCTAAATGCTGATGACTTTGTATGAAAATATCATGAACAACTTTCTTTCCGGCCCTTATCGGAGGATTGGTAACTATGGCAGCAAACTCTTTTTCTTGCACACCCAAAAGACGATCGCTTTCATAGATTTGAACATTTCCTATCCCGTTCGCTTTTGCGTTTTCATCCGCAAGCGCCAACGCCCGCTGATTCACATCCACCATATGGACAACGCGATCTTCATTGGTTTTGGCAATGCTGAGCCCAATCGGTCCATAGCCGCATCCTACATCGAGAACCGGACCGGCTGTTTCCGGAATTTCAAAAGCCTCTATTAAAACTCTTGAACCATAATCCACTTCATTCTTGGAGAAGACCCCAAGGTCACTCTTAAAACGGAACTGATGATCCTTTAATGTGAAGTCCCAATATTTCGGATCACTTTTCACATCGGGAGTTCGGGAATAATAGTGACTTGACATCCAAATCACCTCCTACCGGAGAATACTTGCAGACAAAAAATCGAGGACATAAGAAGTGAAAAAAAGCCCGCTTAGCAAGCGAGCTTTTTGTTCAAAAGAAGATTACTTAACTTCGACGTTAGCTCCAACTTCTTCAAGCTTAGCTTTAAGTTCTTCTGCTTCTTCTTTAGAAATGCCTTCTTTAAGTGGTTTAGGAGTGTTATCAACAACTTCTTTCGCTTCTTTAAGGCCAAGACCTGTGATTTCACGAACAACTTTGATAACTTTGATTTTTTGTGCTCCAGCACTTTCCAAAATTACATCGAATTCAGTTTTTTCAGCAGCAGCTTCTCCACCAGCAGCGCCGCCCATCATAGCTACAGGAGCTGCAGCAGTTACACCAAATTCTTCTTCAATTGCTTTTACAAGATCGTTAAGATCAAGAACTGTCATTTCTTTAATCGCTTCAATGATTTGTTCTTTAGTCATGATTTATTTCCTCCTTGGAATTTTATAATAATATTTTTTCGTCCTTTAACAGACAAACGCTGTATTAAGCGCCTTGTTCTTCTTTTTGTTCTGCCACTGCTTTAGTAGCAAGAGCAAAGTTGCGCATTGGTGCTTGAAGTACGCTAAGCAACATAGAAAGCAAGCCTTCGCGAGATGGTAGTTCTGCAAGAGCTTTGATTTCCTCAGCAGTTGCGATGTTTCCTTCGATGACACCGGCTTTGATTTCTAGTGCTTCATGCTTTTTAGCAAAGTCGTTAAGAACTTTTGCTGGTGCAACAACATCTTCTGTACTGAACGCGATAGCGTTAGGACCAGTAAGAGCATCATTCAAACCAGATAGTTCTGCTGCTTCAGCCGCACGGCGAGTCATTGTGTTTTTGTACACTTTGAAGTCGATGCCAGCTTCACGAAGTTGCTTACGAAGCTCAGTCACCTCTGCAACATTCAATCCACGATAGTCTACGATTACAGTAGAAACGCTTGAATTAAATTTCTCAGAGATCTCTTCAACGATTTGTTTCTTTTGTTCTAAAACGCTGCTCATCCTTACACCTCCTGTAGATTTGTCAAGTTTCAGCCGCCATGGGCAGCCTCTACCTCTACTTGCTAGATGAACATTCATACCGACAATAATAAAGCCTCCATATCCGTAGAAGACATGGAGGCGCAATATTGTATAGTCATTGGTGACGATACATTTCGTATATCGCAATTACCTCGGCAGGAAATTAAGCTTATGATAAGCACCTACTGTCTACGGTATAAATGTTATTCTATTTTTACAACAAATCATATATTACTTTAAATGATTTGTAATGTCAACTCTTTTTTATTTTACAGCAAATGAAGAAGAATCAACTTTTAAACCAGGGCCCATTGTAGTCGTTACAGTGATGTTTTTCATGTAAGTACCTTTAGCCGCTGATGGTTTCGCTTTAAGCATTGTATCGAAAATAGTCGTAAAGTTTTCAACCAATTTGTTGTCTTCGAAAGAAACTTTACCGATCGGCACATGGATGTTGCCGGATTTGTCTACACGATACTCAACTTTACCAGCTTTGATTTCATTTACTGCTTTTTCAACATCGAAAGTTACCGTTCCAGTTTTAGGGTTTGGCATTAAACCTTTTGGTCCTAATACACGGCCAAGTTTACCAACTTCACCCATCATGTCTGGAGTCGCAACGATTACATCAAATTCAAACCAGCCTTGGTTGATTTTGTTGATGTATTCTGCATCTCCTACGTAGTCAGCTCCAGCAGCTTCCGCTTCTTTCGCTTTTTCACCTTTCGCAAATACCAATACACGTTGTGTTTTACCAGTTCCGTTCGGAAGAACGACTGCACCGCGGATTTGTTGATCTGCTTTCTTAGGATCTACACCTAGACGGAATGCAACTTCAACAGTAGAATCAAACTTCGTGAAGTTTGTTTTCTTTACTAGTTCAATTGCTTCTTCAACTGAGTAAGCTTTTGAACGGTCTACTAATTTTACAGCTTCAAGATATTTTTTACCTTTTTTCGCCATTTTAAACTTCCTCCTTGATTGTGGTTTTAGCGGAATAACCTCCCACGAATAAAGGTTGCGAGCGAACAAATCTTCAGCATCGCAACCTCGTTCACCTGAAACAAAATTTCAAATCACACAGATTAGTCTTCGATTAAGATACCCATGCTGCGTGCAGTACCTTCTACCATGCGCATAGCCGCTTCAACGTCAGCTGCGTTCAGGTCAGGCATTTTTGTTTCAGCAATCTCACGTACTTTGTCACGTTTGACTGTTGCTACTTTGTTACGGTTTGGTTCACCAGAACCAGACTCGATTCCAGCTGCTTTCTTCAAGAGAACAGCAGCAGGCGGAGTCTTCGTAATAAATGTAAATGAACGGTCTTCAAATACCGTGATTTCAACTGGAATGATTAAGCCAGCTTGATCTGCTGTACGAGCGTTAAATTCCTTACAGAATCCCATGATGTTAACACCAGCTTGACCCAATGCAGGTCCTACAGGCGGTGCCGGATTTGCTTTTCCAGCAGGAATTTGCAATTTAACAACTTTAATTACTTTTTTAGCCACGAGACACACCTCCTTAAGTCCGTGATGTGGTAATAGGGCTCTGGCCCTCCCACTCATATAGATGTCTTTATAAGAATAAAGTACTTAGAATATGTTCAGTCTCTCGGATTGAGACATACTGACCTATGAAATATTATCATTTATCCAGAAATATTTCAAGTTGTTTTCCATTATATTTTATCAACTTGTTCAAAATCAAGCTCGACCGGAGTTTCACGACCGAACATATTTACCATTACTTTCACTTTGCCTTTATCGCGATCGATCTCTTCAACAGATCCTGTGAAGTTGGCAAACGGCCCTTCTTTGACGGATACGGTCTCACCAAGTGAGAATGAGATGTCCACGCGTTTTTCTTCCATGCCCATGTGCTTCAGGATCGTCGTCACTTCTTCAGGAAGAAGCGGCGTCGGCTTTGATCCAGATCCGGTCGAACCAACAAACCCTGTCACTCCCGGCGTATTCCTTACCACATACCATGAGTCATCGGTCATGATGATTTCAACCAGGACGTAGCCAGGAAATACTTTCCTTTTGACCACTTTCTTTTTACCATTCTTAATATCTGTTTCTTCCTCTTCAGGAACAATGACGCGGAAAATCTTATCCTGCATTCCCATCGATTCCACACGTTTTTCAAGGTTGGCTTTGACTTTATTTTCATAGCCTGAATACGTATGAACGACATACCAATTCTTTTCCATTCATTAGGACTTTTCGTCCTTCCCTCCCCGACTCTATTGTCAACGGCGACTGCGCTGCTTTTTTTAAACCAAATGAAAAAACCCGTTATACGGGCTTTTGAAAGAAAATACTTTATTATCCCCATTATACCATGTCAGGGGGAAGGTTATTCAAGTAAACCTTCAAAATTTCTTTGATACTATATTACTATTCTAAGACGAGACGTACAAGTTTTGAAATTCCTAGATCTACGACTGCAAAGAAAAGGGTCAGCAAAATGACAGTCGTCAAAACTGTGATGGTATAGCCTGTAAGTTCTTTCCTCTTAGGCCAGCTTACCTTTCTCATCTCAGAAGATACATTTCGGAAGAATTGCGCTATGCTTGACATTTGTGTAACCTCCAACTAGTTAAATCAGCGATTTATACCAAAGGGACCTATCTTGTTTCTTTATGAATAGTGTGATCGTTACAGGCTTTACAAAACTTTTTCAATTCCAGCCTCTCCGCGCCCGAAGGTTTATGATTGGTAGAATAGTTGCGAGAGCCACAAATTGAACACGCTAAAATTATCTTTTTACTCATTGTTATATCACCTGTTTTACTTCATAACGTCCTTAAAAAAATAACACGCTAAAGAGGGTGTGTCAATAAAAGGTCCATTTTTTTACAAACTGAATTCCCTTACTTCCAAATACCGTTCCAATTTTCTTTTCACCCTCTGAAGGGCATTATCAATCGATTTCACATGACGATTGAGCTCTTCGGAAATTTCCTGATAAGATTGTCCATCAAGATAAAGCGCTAACACTTTCCTTTCCAGATCACTCAACAATTCAGTCATCTTGCCCTCAATGTTATCAAATTCTTCACGGTTGATAATCAATTCTTCAGGGTTCATGATTTTCGCACCCGATATTACATCCATAAGCGTCCTGTCAGATTCTTCGTCATAGATAGGCTTGTCCAGAGAAACGTATGAATTCAATGGAATATGCTTTTGTCTCGTGGCTGTTTTGATGGCAGTGATGATCTGCCTTGTTATGCACAGCTCCGCAAATGCTTTGAATGACGTAAGCTTGTCTTCTTTATAATCGCGAATGGCTTTATAAAGTCCAATCATACCTTCTTGAACAATATCCTCTTTGTCTGCACCTATTAAGAAATAGGACCTAGCCTTTGCTCTCACAAAATTCCGATATTTTTGAATAAGAAAGTCCAAGGCTTCGCTATCACCTTGGTGGACCAGGTCTACTAGATGCTCATCCTCCAGCTGTTCGAACTCTTCATACATTCCTATTCCTTTGTTTAAGCTCACACAAGTCCCCCCTTGAACCGCGCAAAACAATAGATAGAAATATTATACAGCAACCTCCAAAAAAGCGTCAACCGCTCAACCGTCTCCTCTTCGCCATTTTTCAAAAATTTCTGCCACTTCCCGGCTGAGGGAAATCTTGGAGGAAGGGCGTACGCCATGGTTTTTCTGCAGTTTTTTTTCGATTTTTCGATCGATCTCATTTATTTCATTCAATAATTCCCTGGCTGACTTCCTTAATGCGCCCTGTCCAAAAATTGCCCACTGCTCCGTAAAATCGGAGGTAGCTACATGAATTTGTGTTTTTATATTATTTAACTCTATGGCCATCTTTTCGATCCGCTCATCTGCCGTTTCATTTTCCCTGGTGAAAATGACATCGATCCGATAGTTTTTGTACTTCCTTTCGATCCCCTTGACGTAATAAGCATCAAAGACCACAATCACCCGATACCCTGTGTAGCCCTGATATTCCGCTAAGCGCTCCACAAGACGGTCCCTGGCGGCAGCTAAATCTCTATTCTTTAATTCCCTCAGCTCCGGCCAGGCCCCAATGATGTTATAGCCATCCACAAGGAGAATATCCATTTTCATTCTCCCAGCGGATGACGTTTTCGATAAACCTCATACATGAGTAGACTGGCTGCTACGGAAGCATTTAAAGAAGTCACTTTCCCGACCATCGGAAGATGAATCAAAAAGTCGCACTTTTCCCTGATCAAACGCCCCATTCCTTTTCCTTCACTGCCAATCACTAATGCGAGCGGAATCGAGCCATCCATTTTTCGATAGTCCTCGCTGCCTTTTGCATCTGTTCCGAACACCCATATCCCACGGTCTTTCATTTCATCGATCGTCCTCGCCAAGTTGGTGACCCTGGCTACCGGGATATATTCAATGGCGCCGGTCGATGCTTTGGCTACCGCTCCGGTCAAACCAACCGCCCGACGCTTTGGAATGACGATGCCGTGGGCACCGATTGCATCGGCCGTCCTCATGATGGATCCTAGATTGTGGGGATCTTCCAATTCATCAAGGATGATAAAAAATGGAGGCTCCCCTTTGCTTTCGGCATTCTTAAATAGATCGTCGATATCAGCGTAGTCGTATGCTGCCACTTGGGCAACCACTCCCTGGTGATTTCCTTCCACCATTTGATCGATTTTCTTTTTGGGTACAAACTGTACGAAAACCCTCGTCTCTTTGGCAAGACTGATGATTTGCTGCATCTGACCCTTTTGCGAACCTTCCGCGATCCAAATTTTATTGATATCACGGTCGGATTTTAAAGCTTCAATGACGGGATTCTTCCCGGAAATATACTCCTGGCTCATTGCTTGTCCTCCTCACATATTCCTTTGCAGTGCCCATAGGATGATTTCCTCCATCCTTTCCTTGCTTCCCGACAAATGCAAATAGCCAATCAGACTTTCGAAAGCAGTGCTGTAGCGGTACGTTTGAACATCCGTATTCTTCGGCACCGTTCCCGATTTTGCATTTCTTCCGCGCCTGATGACACTTTGTTCCTCATCCGAAAAAAACGATCTATCGAAAAGTTCATGCAATATTTGCGCCTGGGCTTTTGCTGATACATATTTCGTCGCTTCGCGATGAAGCTGGTTCGGCTTCACCTTTCCTTGCTCGAGGAGGTGGCGCCGTACGTACACTTCATATACGGCATCACCCATGTAAGCAAGCGCCAAGCTATTCAATTGCTTCGGATCCACGCTGTTATTTCCCATTTCAAACATCGGGATCATCCCCTTTTCCATCTCGTTCCCTGCGGTGTATCTTCAAGGATGATATTCATATCTTTCAATTGGTCTCGAATATCGTCTGCCAATTGAAAATCCCTATCCTTGCGGGCCTGGATTCGTTTTTGAATCAACTCTTCAATTTCTTCATCCAGCAGTTCGTCAGCTTCCATCCCAAATCCTAAAACAGCTGCAAGCTGATCAAATGTTTCTGTAAATGCATCAATCACTTTTTCTGATGTGTTTTTCTCCATCAAGTAGTAGTTCGCTTGCTTGGAAAGATCGAACAGAACAGATATTCCATTGGCTGTGTTGAAATCATCATCCATTTCTTTGATGAAACGCAGCTTGAAGTCTTCAATTTTGGACAGCCATTCTTCTTGATGGTCCACCAAGTTAGCACTCGACTCTTTGCGGTGCTTTAGATTTTGATAAGAAGTCCTCAACCTTTCCAATGCTGTTTTGGCATTTTCCAACAACTCTTCGCTATAGTTGATTGGATGTCTATAGTGAACGGACAGCATGAAGAACCTCAGCACCTGCGGATCATGATGTTTGATGATATCATGGACCAGCACAAAATTCCCGAGCGACTTGGACATTTTTTCATTATCAATATTGATATAGCCATTGTGCATCCAATACCTTGCAAATGGTTTACCTGTCAAAGCTTCTGACTGTGCAATCTCATTTTCATGATGCGGGAAAGTCAAATCCTGTCCGCCTGCATGAATATCAATCGTGTCACCCAAGTATTTCCTTGCCATGGCAGAGCACTCGATATGCCATCCCGGCCTTCCTTTGCCCCAAGGACTATCCCAGGAAATTTCTCCTTCTTTCGCCGCTTTCCATAGGACAAAGTCGAGCGCATCTTCTTTCTTCTCACCGACTTCGATCCTTGATCCCACTTTCAAATCATCGATGGATTGGTGCGATAATTTTCCATATCCTTCGAATTTTCTAGTTCGATAATAAACATCTCCCTCTGATTCGTAAGCCATTCCTTTTTCGATCAAAACTTTAATGAAATCAATGATGAGCTCGATATTTTCCGTCACCCTAGGGTGGACATCAGCTTTTGTGCAGCCCAGTGCAGACACATCTTCAAAATAAGCATCGATGAACCGCTCGGCAATGGCTGGTACATCCTCGCCCAATTCATTCGCTGCTTTGATTAATTTATCATCGACGTCAGTGAAATTCGAAACGAACTCTACATTGTATCCCCTGAATTCCAAGTATTTTCGAACAGTATCATACACGATGGCAGGACGCGCATTCCCAATGTGGATATAGTTGTAAACCGTCGGTCCGCAGACGTACATCTTCACTTTTCCTTCTTCCATCGGGATAAATGGTTCTTTTTTTCGAGACAATGTATTATAAATTTGAATGGACATTTTGATTCTGTTCTCCTTTCTTTCTTAAAGCATTCAGTTCTTTCTTTAATCTCTCTATTTCCTCTTCCATCATGTGGCAGCGATCGGATACCGGATCAGGCAAATCGCTGTGATTTAGATCTTTAAGGATCTTCACTCCGTCCTGTATCACGACTCTTCCAGGAATCCCGACCACCGTCGAATTATCCGGGACATCCTTTAAAACGACCGAACCTGCACCTATCTTGGAATATTCTCCGATCGTGATCGATCCCAATACTTTCGCACCTGTGGCAATCAGGGCATTATCTTTAATTGTCGGATGCCGCTTGCCTTTTTCCTTTCCAGTACCGCCAAGCGTCACACCTTGGTATACAGTAACATTATCCCCAATTTCGCACGTTTCTCCTATCACCACTCCCATGCCGTGATCAATAAAAAAACGCCGTCCAATCCTGGCTCCAGGATGAATTTCAATCCCTGTGAAGAATCGGCTGATTTGAGAAATGACCCTTGCGATAAAAAAGAATTTCCGTTTATAAAATCCATGAGCGATACGATGAGACCAAATGGCGTGCAAGCCAGCATAGGTTAAAATGACTTCCCAGTAGCTTCTTGCTGCAGGGTCCTGTTCAAATACAGCCTCGATATCTTCTTTAAAAAGACGAAACATGATTTTCACCTCTTTTTATTCTTAGTCAAACATACAAAAAAGCGCCTCTGTAAAAGACAGAGACGCTTGACACGCGGTTCCACTCTGTTTGAATACAGCACCCGAAGGCCGAAAAAAGCTGTATTCCAACTTATCCTGGTAACGGCAGGCTCCCGCTTGCATCTACTCAACATGAGCTTTCGACACAAGGTTCTGAGGTGCATTTCAAAAAATGAGAGGCTTAAACCACTTTCAGCCGGTGATGGTTCTCTCTAGAAAGCATCAATTTTTTACTTCTCCTCATCATCACTTTCGCAATATATAATCTTACTATATTACACAATGTGAAAAATGTTAACTAATAATGCTCAACAAACGATTTTTAACTTTATCTTTACCTAAAAGTTCAATCGTATTCGGCAATTCCGGTCCATGTGTCTGGCCAGTGACTGCCACACGGATCGGCATGAACAGCTTCTTTCCTTTTTGGCCGGTTGATTTTTGCACCGCTTTGATCGCTGATTTAATTTCAGCTGCTTCGAATGGCTCCAACTTTTCAACTTCCTCAAGAAAAGCGGAAAGCACTTGTGGAACCTGTTCTTCTTCAATGACCTCTTTTGCTTCCGCTTCATAGTCAAGTTCATCTTTAAAGAACATTTCTGATAATTCAACGATCTCTGCACCAAAGCTCATTTGCTCCTGATACAAAGCCACGACGTTTCGTACCCACTCCAAATCCGCTTCCGACATATCAGCACTGATGCGGCCCGCTTTGATTAAATGCGGCATCGCCAGTTCAACCACTTTGTCCAGGTCCAGGTTTTTCATGTACTGATTATTCACCCATGTGAGCTTTTGTTTATCAAATAATGCAGGCGATTTGGATAAACGGCTGGCTTCGAATATATCGATCAGCTCTTCTTTCGTAAATAGTTCATCTTCGCCTTTCGGTGACCAGCCCAACAATGCGATAAAGTTAAACAGCGCTTCAGGCAAGTAGCCGAGATCGGCATATTGTTCAATGAATTGGATGATGCTTTCATCCCTTTTGCTTAATTTTTTTCTGTTTTCATTGACGATTAGCGTCATATGGCCATAAATCGGCGGCTCCCAGCCAAGGGCTTCGAAGATCATCAATTGTTTTGGCGTATTGGAAATGTGGTCATCACCGCGCAATACATGCGATATTTTCATTAAGTAGTCGTCAACCGCCACTGCAAAATTATAAGTTGGAATCCCGTCTTTTTTGACAATGACAAAATCGCCGATTCCATCTGATTCGAATGATACATCTTGCTTGACCATATCATTGAATGCATACACTTTTCCGGCAGGGACTTTAAATCGTACACTCGGCTTGCGTCCTTCAGCAGCCAGTTTCCCTCCCTCTTCTTCAGACAAATGGCGGCATTTACCAGAATAGCGCGGCATTTCACCGCGTGCTTGTTGTGCTTCGCGTTCTGCCTCAAGTTCCTCTTCCGTGCAGTAGCACTTATAGGCAAGGCCTTTTTCCAACAGCTCATTGTAATATTCTTGATAGATATGATTACGCTCCGATTGGCGGTAAGGTCCGTATTCACCAGGGATATCAATGCTTTCATCCCAATCGATTCCAAGCCATTTTAGATATTTCAGCTGGCTTTCTTCCCCGCCCTCGATATTTCGTTTTTGGTCCGTATCTTCGATGCGGATGATGAATTTTCCATCATTATGACGAGCAAATAAATAATTGAAGAGTGCAGTACGCGCATTCCCAATATGTAGATGTCCTGTTGGGCTCGGTGCGTAGCGCACACGGATTTCGTTTGACATAGATATGCCTCCTCATGTTCATTAAAGGTCCTTGAATTCTTAAGATATTTTACCATCACCATGCGCAGGAATAAAGCGTTGAATTCTGCCTTATCCTTTTTGAAGGAGCACAACCGCCTGAGAGGCGATCCCTTCCCCGCGCCCAGTAAATCCAAGCTTCTCAGTCGTCGTGGCTTTTACGTTGACTTGATCGATTTCACCTTCCAATAAATCAGCAATCCTTTCGCGCATCTGGGTGATGTAAGGTGCCATTTTCGGTTTTTGTGCAATGATTGTGCAATCAATATTTCCCAGCTTATAGCCTTTTTCCTTTACAATCCCCCATACATGCATGAGGAGTTTCGCAGAATCCGCATCCTTAAACTCTGGATCGGTATCCGGGAAATGCTTGCCGATATCGCCTTCCCCGATGGCGCCTAAACATGCATCAGCAATTGTGTGCAGCAATACATCTGCATCGGAGTGCCCCAGCAGGCCTTTTTCATAAGGGATTTCGATTCCTCCAATGATCAATGGCCGCCCTTCTGTCAATTGATGCACATCAAAACCTTGTCCGACTCTAAACATGTCCTCTTCTCCTTTTGTAGTTTCTCTATGGTTATTAATATAGGCTGTTTCGGTAAAGATTGTTGTTATAGGTCAAAGGTATGCAAGGTTGGATTCCTCGGAAGGATTCTCGCTTTCCGAGGGGCGGTCGGTCGACCTCCTTAATCCGCTGCGGAGTCTCGCACCTTCTGCCCCAATCAATAACAAATGATTACTCAAAAAGCGCATTATATACGAATCAATTCTAAATTTCCCAAGTGCTGATGGTCGATTCATTGACCTTTTTGGTTATTCCGGAGAATGGCCTCCGCAAAATAAAGATCCTCCGGTGTCGTAAGTTTAATATTATCATAATGACCCTGGACTACCCTTACTTCTTTCCCCAATCTCTCAATTAAAGAGGCATCATCTGTTCCAAGGAAGCAATCACGTTCGGCCACGGCATGGGCATGAAGCAATAAAGAAATGCGAAAAGCTTGTGGTGTTTGTACGGACCACAAGCTAGAGCGTTCAATTGTTTCTGCCACTTTTGAGTTTTCCACTTTTTTGATCGTGTCTTTGACGGGCACCGCAGCGATCGCAGCACCTGAGGAGTCGGCTGTCTGCACAAGCTGCTGGATGACCGATTGCCGGATAAATGGCCTTGCACCGTCATGAACGAGCACGATGCCGCCTTCATCAGCCGACTTCAACGCATTGAAGACACTGTGCTGCCGCTCTTCTCCCCCGTGGACAAGAGATATAGGTTTATTCGGATCCAAGTCTTTGATCAGGTCCGAGAAAATCTCCCGTTCAACCGGATTGATTGCCAAAATGATTTTGGAACATGATGAATCTTCCAGAAACACCTTTAACGTGTGGGAAATAATAGGGCGGCCTCTAAGCTTGATCAACAGCTTATTATGTCCAGCACCCATTCGCTTCCCCTGGCCAGCAGCCGGAATGACTACCTCATAATTCATCTATCCAATCTCCTATTCCGTTTATCGATTACAATGCCTTTTCCAATAGTTTCGGTTTTGCAAAAATCATTCGTCCTGCCGACGTTTGAAGTACGCTCGTGACAAGCACGTCAATATATTTACCGATATAATTGCGCCCTTCTTCCACGACGATCATCGTACCATCATCCAAATAGGCAATGCCTTGATTTTGCTCCTTGCCATCCTTGATCACCTGTACCTTCAGTTCTTCGCCAGGCAGTACAACTGGCTTGACGGCATTGGCCAAGTCATTGATATTGAATACTTGTACATTCTGGAGCTCGCATACTTTGTTCAAGTTAAAATCATTCGTCACAACAATTCCATTTGTAAGCTTTGCCAGCTTTACAAGTTTGCTGTCGACTTCTTGAATTTCTTCAAAATCGCCTTCATAAATTTGGACTTCGATCGCCAATTCTTTTTGAATCCGATTCAAGATGTCCAAGCCGCGGCGGCCTCTGTTCCGTTTTAGGGCATCGGAAGAATCTGCAATATGCTGAAGCTCCTCAAGGACAAACTGAGGAATGACAATGATCCCTTCTATGAAGCCTGTTTGGCAGATATCCGCAATGCGTCCGTCGATGATGACGCTTGTGTCTAATATTTTCAGCGTTTTCGCTGGCTTTTCCAGCTCATCTTCTGCCACTTTCTTTTTATTAGTCCGGTTTGCATTGGAGAATAAATTAATTAGTTCATCACGCTTTTTAAATCCAACCTGAAATCCTAAATACCCCAACAACAAGGTCAATAATATGGGTGCGACTGTATTTACAATGGGGATTGTTATCGTATTCAAAGGAAGCCCTGCCAAAAATGCAACGATCAATCCAAAAATCAGACCTAAACTGCCAAATAAGATATCAGTTACCGGAGCCTTTACTAAAGTATCCTCAAACCATTTCACAAAATCTACTACATAATCAATCGCCCAAAAAGCTAAAATGTAAAAGATGACAGCCCCTAAGATAGCGGTGACATATGGGTTATTAATTAAAGTCAGTGTAGAAAAACCGGTAAGATCCAATAAATCAGGAATGAGAAAAATCCCAAGCGTTCCCCCTACGATTAAAAAGCACGCTTGCACTATTCGCTTTAACATTCCTTCACCTCCTTCTACTCATTATAAACAAATTCCTAAATTTGAAACGTGAGAAAAACAACAATTTTCTCGTTGTCACGTAAAAGAAATGTTTTTGTTATATCAAAATAATGTTTTTATTCGAATTGTAACCATTTGTAAATTCGTTCTTTGTACTAGATTAGCACCGCCGGCAATGCAGTGTCAATTTTATTGATGTGTCAATTTAGACACAATTATCAGCGGGAAATTATTTGAAATCATAATTGGCGGTCGGCGAAAATCTGCTCTTTGATCAATTTCAAACCATCCTTTATTTTCCTTGCCCTCACTTCCCCGATTCCTTCGACATCATCCAATTCATCCACACTGGCTTTAAGGATTTTGGGCAAAATTTCAAAGGTAGAGATCAAATTCTCCACAATGACGACAGGAAGCCTCGGTATTTTACTCAGCACTCTGTAGCCCCTTGGACATATCCCATCATCCAGATGAATATATCCGTTATATCCTAATAGTTTTAAGAGCACAGTGTCATCCAATATTTCCGAGCTGACAAGCTCCTGAAATCGGTAGAGGACTTCAAATGGTTTGCAATCCCGGTCAGAAGCGTAATCCCTGATGATCATCATTGCTTCTTCTTCAATATCTGACAGAAGCTCATTCATTTGCAGACGGATCAGCCTTCCTTCCGTCCCCAACTCGCTCAAATAAGAAAGCAGTTCATTTTTGATCCTTAAGACCATTTCGAATCGATGCAGCACCTGCAGCAGATCAGAATATGAAGTAAGCTCTTCGAATTCAAGAATGGAAAGGTTTGAAATGCTTTGATCGAGCACCACTTTATATTTCTCAAGCGTCTGGATCGCTTGGTTTGCTTTCGTTAATATGACGGCAATGTCTTTCAATGCATAGCGGAAATTCCCTTGATAAAGGGTAATGACGTTTCTACGCTGGGAAATGGCAATCACCAATGCTTTCGTCTGCTTTGCCACCCTTTCTGCCGTCCGGTGGCGCATGCCGGTTTCAGATGATGGGATGGATGCGTCCGGGGCAAGTTGGGCATTCGCAATCAAGATTTTGCTTCCCGTTTCATTCAAGACGATTGCTCCATCCATTTTTGCCAATTCATATAGAAAACTTGGGGTAAAGAAACAATTGATATGGAAGCCCCCATCCACAATGGACCTGACTTTATCGCTATGCGCAAGTACGATAAGGCCGCCTGTGTTGGCGCGGAGCACATTATCTATCCCTTCTCGGATCGGGGTGCCCGGTGCAATAAATTGCAATATATCTGACATGGACTTTTCTGCCGGTTTTTTTTCATCCATCCCTTTATCCTCCTAATGCGAATTGCAATGCTTCGCTGACTGTCGACACTCCTATCACATTGATTCCATCCGGAAATGACCATCCACCTATATTGTTCGTTGGGATGATGACGCGGTCAAATCCCAACTTCGCCGCTTCTTGTACGCGCTGTTCAATTCTAGATACCCTTCTGACTTCCCCGGTCAAACCGATTTCCCCGATAAAACAATCCGTTGCCCTTGTAGGACTGTCACGGAAGCTGGATGCCACGCTGATGGCAATCGCTAAATCGATCGCAGGCTCATCAAGTTTGACCCCTCCGGCCACCTTCAAATAAGCGTCTTGATTTTGCAGCAGCATCCCCACTCTTTTCTCCAATACGGCCATCAGGAGCGAAACTCTATTATGGTCGATGCCAGTTGCCATCCGTCTTGGATTACCGAAGCTCATTGGGGAAATAAGTGCCTGAATTTCCACCAAAACAGGCCTGGTGCCCTCCATCGAGGCGACGACCGTGGATCCGGATGCACCTTTGGACCGTTCTTCCAAGAAAATTTCTGAAGGGTTTTCCACTTCTTCCAGACCGGCTTCTTTCATTTCAAAGATCCCCATCTCATTCGTCGACCCAAAACGATTCTTGACTGCTCTTAATATCCGATATGTATGATGGCGTTCCCCTTCAAAATAAAGAACTGTATCCACCATATGTTCAAGCAGTCTTGGTCCCGCAATCGAACCTTCCTTTGTAACATGCCCGACAATGAAAATGGCAATTCCATTTATTTTCGCGATCCTCATTAATTCTGCTGTACATTCCCGTACTTGTGAGACGCTTCCCGGTGCAGATGTGACTTCAGGGTTATACACCGTTTGAATCGAATCGACAATGACAAAATCAGGTTTGATTTCATCAATGGCTTGGTGGATGGATTCCATATTCGTCTCCGCATAGACAAATAGTTCAGGAGACAATACATTTAACCGATCCGCTCTCAGCTTTGTTTGCTTGACGGATTCCTCACCAGAAATGTACATGACCTTCTGCTTAAGTCTGGCAAGCTGGGCGGAAACCTGTAGAAGCAGTGTTGATTTCCCTATTCCAGGGTCGCCGCCGATCAGCACCAGCGATCCTGGGACGACTCCTCCGCCTAGTACTCTATTCAATTCTTTCATATTCGTTTTGATTCTTGGTTCCTCAATCGATTCAATCGAGGTGATGGGCGTGGCTTTTGCAGCTGTACCCGGGGCTGTATGATGGAAAGCCCCTTTAGCTTTAGAGACAACCTCCACTTCTTCCACCATTTGGTTCCATTCACCGCATCCCGGACATCTTCCCATCCACTTTGGTGATTCATATCCACACGATTGACACATAAATTTCGTCTTTTTCTTAGCCATTCCGAGCTCCTCTCTATATGTGTATGTGACGAAATGCCACAGATACTTGATATTATTGTAAAATTACCAAAAAATACAATCTTCTTTCCGATAACTCTGCTAAATTCCGCGGACCGGAAGGGAGTTTCCCCTGATAGTCCCGACTCTTCCAAGCATGAAGAAAGAGGTACACGCAAAATGCTTTAACGTGTACCTCTGTTGATTATTTAGACAGTGTCCCTGTAGCTTCTTTCGTCTTGACGACAAAATCTCCGTCCTTCACATCGATTATAACATGCTGGCCTGTCAGGACAGTTCCTTTAAGCAGCTCTTCCGATAGACGGTCCTCAATATGCTTTTGAATCGCCCTGCGCAGCGGACGTGCGCCATACTCCGGATCGAAGCCTTCTTCGGCAATTTTCAGCTTCGCTTCATCGGTGAGCTCAAGTTCAATTTCCTGTTCTTTCAGTCTGATGGTCAATTGTTCTCCCATGAGAGAAACAATTTGTTTCAAGTGTTCTTTTTCCAGTGAATGGAACACGATGATTTCGTCGATACGGTTTAAGAATTCAGGACGGAATGCTTTTTTCAGCTCTTCCATCACTTTTCCTTTCATATCCTTGTAATCCTGCTCGCCATCCTGAATGTTGAAGCCAACATATTTATTGCGTTTCAATGCATCGGCTCCGACGTTGGATGTCATGATCACAACGGTATTTCGAAAATCGACTGTGCGACCTTTCGAATCAGTCAATCTTCCGTCCTCCAATACTTGAAGGAGGATATTGAATACATCAGGATGAGCTTTTTCAATCTCATCCAAAAGAATGACGGAATATGGCTTTCTTCTTACCTTTTCAGTCAGTTGACCCCCTTCGTCATAACCGACATATCCTGGAGGGGAGCCTACAAGCCTAGAAGTCGAATGTTTTTCCATATACTCAGACATATCGACGCGGATCATCGCATCTTCATCGCCGAACATGGCCTCTGCAAGCGCTCTGGCTAATTCCGTTTTCCCAACCCCTGTTGGTCCTAAGAAAATAAACGATCCGATTGGGCGCTTCGGATCTTTCAGTCCAGCCCTTGCTCTTCTCACTGCCTTTGAAACGGCTTTGACAGCTTCTGATTGGCCGATCACGCGTGAATGAAGAATTTCTTCCAGGTTAAGGAGCTTCTCCGTTTCTGTTTCCGCGAGCTTGGAAACAGGTATTCCCGTCCAGCTTGATACGACATGCGCAATATCTTCGACGGTCACCTCACTGTTTTCCTGGCCTTGTTTTTCTTTCCACGTCTTCTTTGTTTCTTCCAATTCTTCACGCAGCTTCTGCTCGGAATCTCTCAAAGATGCTGCTTTTTCAAATTCCTGACTTTGAACTGCGGCGTCTTTTTCTTTTCTTATTTCCTCCAGTTTCGCTTCCAGCTCTTTCAAGTTAGGAGGAGTTGTATATGAACGAAGTCGGACCTTTGAACCGGCTTCATCAATTAAATCAATGGCTTTATCCGGCAAGAAACGGTCTGAAATGTAGCGGTCCGACAGCTTCACCGCGGCATCGATGGCGGCATCGGTGATGGACACACGATGATGGGCTTCGTATCTGTCGCGAAGACCGTTCAAGATTTGGATGGATTCGTCTATCGTAGGCTCATCGACTTGAATCGGCTGGAACCTTCTTTCAAGAGCGGCATCCTTCTCGATATATTTGCGATACTCATCCAAAGTGGTGGCCCCGATACACTGCAGTTCCCCACGCGCCAACGCAGGCTTGAGGATATTGGATGCATCGATTGCTCCTTCAGCCCCACCTGCACCGATCAATGTATGAAGTTCATCAATGAATAAAATGATATTGCCTGCTTGACGGATTTCATCCATTACCTTTTTCAATCGATCTTCGAATTCTCCACGGTATTTCGTACCGGCAACGACCGTCCCCATATCCAATGTCATGACGCGTTTATCCCTGAGGATTTCAGGGACTTCGTTATTGATGATTTGCTGGGCAAGCCCTTCAGCAATCGCCGTTTTCCCGACACCGGGTTCACCGATCAGAACTGGATTGTTTTTTGTACGCCTGCTCAACACTTCGATGACACGCTGGATTTCTTTGCTGCGGCCTATCACCGGATCAAGGCTGCCTTCGCGTGCGATGGCTGTCAAATCACGAGCCAAACTATCCAGTGTCGGCGTATTCGCACTTGAACTGGATCCGCCCTGATGATTATTTGCCTCATTGCTGCCCAAAAGCTGCAGGACTTGTTGCCGGGCTTTGTTCAAGCTTACTCCAAGGTTATTCAACACCCTAGCTGCAACACCTTCGCCTTCACGGATGAGCCCCAGCAGGATATGCTCGGTTCCAACATACGAATGACCAAGCTTCCGGGCTTCGTCCATGGAAAGCTCAATGACTTTTTTGGCCCTAGGCGTGTAGTGGATGGTTTGGGTTGCATCCTGTCCTTTACCAATTAAGGTTTCTACTTCTTTTTGGATTTTTTCCGGACTAAGCCCCAAGCCGTACAGTGCCTTTGCAGCAATTCCTTCGCCTTCCCTCACCAAGCCAAGCAGGACATGCTCAGTACCGATATTGCTATGTGATAAGCGGATAGCCTCTTCTTGTGCCAATGCAAGCACTTTTTGCGCCCTTTCCGTGAATCGTCCAAACATCATATTAGTTTTCCTCCTTACTGATTTGATTTTCCTCTAATTTTAATCGTTCTCTTATTAACGTAGCCCTGCGGATATCCCGCTCATGGGGGCGGAGGGACCCTCCAGCATATTGCTGCAGGAAACCCGGCTGAGTCAAAATCATCAGCTCATTTAAAATGTTCTTGGATATATGGGAAAAGAAGCCTAAATCTATACCAAGGCGTACATCCGATAAACACTTGGCTGCTTCCTTCGTTTCGATGACGCGGCTGTTCGTCAGTACTCCATAGGAACGGAACACTCTGTCTTCTAATTGTATGTTCGACGTCTTGACTAATGCTTCCCTTGCGGACCTTTCCTGCGAAATCAATTGTTGGACGACGCTGTTTAAATCTTCGATGATGTCCTCTTCCGATTTCCCAAGTGTGATCTGATTGGAAATTTGAAAAATATTGCCCAATGCTTCGCTGCCTTCCCCATAGATTCCCCTGACTACCAATCCGAGCTGGTTGATGGCCGGAATGATGCGATTTACTTGCTGAGTCAGCACCAGTGCCGGCAAATGCATCATTACGGAAGCTCTCATCCCTGTTCCCACGTTCGTTGGGCAGCTGGTTAAATATCCTAGTTTTTCATTGTATGCATAATCCAGCTGTTCTTCCATTAAATCATCAATTTGATTTGCTCTTTTTAATGCTTCCTTCAGTTGAAGTCCCGGGAATAGGCATTGGATTCGTATATGGTCCTCTTCATTTATCATGATGCTGATATCTTCGTTTTCTGATAAAAGCACTGCTGGATGATTGGCATCTTCCGCCAGGTACGGGCTGATCAGATGCTTTTCGACGAGCACCCTCTTCTGAAGGGCATGCAGTTCATCGATTTTTAAGCTTTCAATCGCACCGAACTGATGAAATGGCTCGCTCTCCAAGTTTTTTTCCACCCTTTCCACGACCTCTGCCGCTTCTTCATTGGTAAACAGGGTTGGAAATTTATAATCGCTCAGATTTCTTGCCAAACGGATCCTGGAGCTCAATACGATATCTGAATCCGGTCCTTCATCGCTCATCCAAGAGCTTACTGCCTGGGTAAGGAACTTTTGTAGACTCAAGAAGACTCGCCTCCTTCTTGATGCAATGATTTTTCAAGGGAACGTATGTGATCACGGATTTCAGCGGCTTTTTCAAACTCTTCCGTATCGATGAATGATCGCATTTCATCTTTAAGCTGGGAAATCTTTTTCTTAGTATGGATGGAGCCTCCCATTCGCTTCGGAACCTTGCCTTGATGGGCAACATTGCCGCTGTGAAAACGTTTCAGGATCGGATCTAATTGATGTCTAAATGCATGATAACAATTGGGGCAGCCAAAACGTCCGATATTGACAAATTGTTCGATCGTCATGGAACAGCGCTCACAGCGGAGTACTTCCTTGCGTGGGATGGCCTGTTTTTCCTGTTGATAAATGTTGTTTGAATTAAACAGCCCCGCTAATAGATTATTGATTGAAAAACCGGATGATCCTCCGAATAAAAAACTTTCTCCTTTGTCCTGGGCACATTTCTCACAAAGGTGGAATTCGGTTTTTTCTCCATTGATCACCTTCGTAAAATGGAGGGAAGCCGGTCTTTCATTACATTCCTGACAAATCAATTTTTTCACCTCTCCATATTTATTTATATTTAAGCGTCTCAAGCATCGCTTTTAGCATTCTTGCCCTCAGTTCATCTCGTTGAGGGAGATCGATGAATAATACAGATCGGTCCATGACACTGATCATGATTTTGGCTTCCCTTTCAGAAAGCACCTCTTCCTCCACCAGCCGGAAAATGATGTCTTCCGCACTAGCCTGGGAAACCCTTGACCGTATCAGCGAAATCAGCTGATCGATCAAATGCGCCTGATCATGGGATTGAACCTTCATTATGCGAATATACCCGCCCCCTCCGCGTTTGCTTTCGACTGCATAGCCTCTTTCAATGGTGAACCTCGTATTGATCACGTAGTTGATCTGGGATGGAACACATTGAAATTTATCTGCAATCTCACTTCTTTTAATCTCGAGGATTTCGCTTTGGCTCATTGATAACACCTGCTTTAAATACTCCTCGATAATATCTGAAATATTCCTCACCAAGTCACCCCCATTCCGACTTGACTTTGACTATATTTGACATAAATTATACATGAAAAGCCTCGCAGTTGGCAACGGATAGATTCGTAGACTTTTTTTAGTGATTGCAGGGGTGGAAAACAACAATCATTTTTCTAAAAAGCTCTTTTCGTAAAGTTTGTGTAAGGTTGATTTCCGCTGCAGGATGCTCGCTTTCCGAGGGGCCTCACACGATGTGAGGTCGTTCGATGTTGGCACACGACGTGCCGAACTTAATCGAACATCCGCCCATCCTCTCCTCGCTTCGCTGCGGGGTCTCACCTGGCCCGCTGTTCCCTCCGGAGTCTCGCACCTTCCGCTCAAATCAACATCAAATGATGAGTTATTTGAAAAAACTGTTAAAAGCGACAATCTTTGAGAAAAGAGCCTTCCAAAAAGAGCCAGATGTACTTACAGTTTTTCCAACATTTCCGTCATTCTAAACTCAAAATGATCAATTTATGTAATTTATACCCTCTTTATTCGAATGGAAACTGATTGAATAGAAAAGCCAGAGAAAAAAATCAGTCGACATAACTGATTTTTTTCTTGATTCCATCAATTATAAGATAGCGCCTGCTTTCGAAGGGCTTTCCAAGAACCTAAAAATACCCTTTTGTTGACCTTATGCGCTTTTCTTCCTGACAGTGGATCATTGACATATACATTTTGTGGATCATATCCCACAAGTACGACAGCATGTAAATCCAATGGCGCCTTTATTGTTTCAGACCCATGCTTCCATGATTCCAATCGATCTGGAAGCTTGTAGTCGCCGGTCGTCCAAACCAAAACGGGCTTTCCTCTCCCCAACTGATTTAACAATTCATCGAACGGCTTACCGGTTAAATTCACGGTCCGCTTCGGCAAGTATTTCTTCATAAGCTTTTCAGTCGGTCCCGCACTGACCGCATATCCCATGCTTCTTCCTGTGATATCCCCTACAAAGCCATGATCGGGATTCCCCCATTTCACGATGTCTCCGCTTCGGGATTTCACGACGGGATCTGGATCCTTTGCAATCTGATGCGCAAGTGTCATCTTGTCCACGTTGAACCCTGCTGACTGCAAAACCATTGCCAGGCTGGTTACTTCGCATCCGAATTTCAATTCCGGATTCTGTTTGATCAGAGGTACATCAAGCAGTACCCGCTCCTTATGCTGTTCCATATGCACCTGTTCTATCGGAGTTGCCTTTTCTGCATAATTGACTGGCTCGATTATTTCTTTCATCTTTTCAGGCGCGGCCTTATCTTGTGCCTCACAGCCCAACAAAACAAAGCATGCGGCCAAGAACATTTGTTTCAATAGTGATCACCTCAAAAAGAAAGGATGCCTTTAATATGTGCTGTCTAATAAAAAAAATGAACAAAATTTACTTGCAACACCATTTTCCATTTATTACAATAGTAAAAAATACAAATTGCGATGATAAAGAAGAGTAGACAATCGAAACACTTCAGAGAGCTGATGGCCGGTGAAAATCAGTGTGCGCAGTTGTCGAATGGGCTTTGGAGCATCCAAGCCGAACTTGAGTAGGCTTTGGCGGATCAGCCTCACCGTTAAAAGAGACAAAGTATCGAAATAACCAGGATAAAAGGCAATGCCTATATCTTGCGTTGTTTCTGTATAAATAAGTGCGTTTACATTTTGTAAATGAATGAAGGTGGCACCACGGGTTTCCCGTCCTTTTTTGGAGGATGGGGACCCTTTTTTTATTGGATAGGGGGTATATAATCATGAAAAAAACAATCGTAACAGGCATTAAACCGACGGGAAAAGTTCACTTGGGCAATTACATCGGTGCGATCAAACCTGCATTGGAATTAGCCAAGAATAAGGATTACCAGCCAGTTTATTTTATCGCTGACTACCACGGACTTACAAAAATTCATAATGGAGAAGAACTTCGCGATCTTTCCTATGGAATTGCCGCGACTTGGATAGCACTTGGACTCGATCCCGCGCAATTCATTTTTTATCGGCAATCGGATGTTCCAGAAATATTTGAACTGAACTGGATCCTCTCCTGTTTCGCTTCAAAAGGATTATTGAATCGTGCTCACGCTTATAAATCGATGGTCGATGCTAATCAACAAGCAGGAAGGGACCCTGATACAGGGGTCAATATCGGATTGTTCACCTATCCCGTTTTAATGGCAGCCGACATTCTCCTTTTCAAGTCAAGCCTTGTCCCGGTAGGAAAGGATCAGCAACAGCATGTCGAAATTGCGCGGGATATTGCCGAAGTCTTCAACAAAGCCTACGGCGATACCTTTCACCTTCCCACGCCAAAAATTGAGAAAGATTCATCAGTGATTCTAGGGCTGGATGGAAGAAAAATGAGCAAAAGCTATAACAATACAATACCTTTGTTTGAGGAATCAAAAAAATTAAAGAAATTGATCAATAAAATCAAAACCGATTCCCTTCCGCCAGAAGCCCCAAAAGATCCTGATTCCTCAACGATCTTTTCCCTTTACAAGCAATTTGCTGAGGAGGCGGAAACAAAAGATTTCCACGATAGATTGCTGAAAGGAATCGGCTGGGGCGAAGCAAAGCAGGAATTGTTCCAGGTTATGGATAGATTCCTATCAGAGCCCCGTGAAAAATATCACGAACTCATCTCTTCACCGGCACAGCTTGATGACATTTTAACAGCCGGTGCAGACAAAGCACGGAACATCGCTGCCCCATTCCTGAAAGAGATCCGGGGAAAAGTCGGCCTCTAGATAGGTTCGTTCTGAGGGTCCAGTGGATGCAACCAATCTGTATAAGCAATAAAGGAGCATCCAATAAGTGTTTGGATGCTCCTTTTTTTACGCGGGATAATATAAGACCATACTCAACCTGGTCAAATTGTCTCCGGAGTTATGATAGGTATGGGGTCTGTCTGCTTTAAACCGAATGGAATCCCCTTTTCCAATCGTATATTCAAAATTATTGACCCGTACGGTCAGCTCCCCTTCAAAAACGGTCAAGTACTCTTCTGTTCCCTCTCTATGAGGATCTGCTGCTAGAAATCCCCCTTTTTCGATCTCGACCGTGTAGATTTCAAATCGTCTATCGTCTTCATAAGGGAAGTAAGGCAATACACGATACTTTCCATTATCCTCAGACAACGATTGAATTTCATCTCCCAATACGATTTTTGCCTCAGGCTGTGGAGTGTGAATAAGTGAAGTGAAAGGAATTTTCAATCCATTCGCGATCTTCCAGATTGTCGTTATCGTTGGACTTGATTCTCCTCTTTCAATTTGGCCGATCATCGTTTTACTGACACCCGTCAATTCAGCAACCCGTTCCAGACTTAATTTTTTATCCTCCCGAAAGGCTTTTAAATTTTTGGCAATAATTAAATGAACTTCTTCCATAAAAACCATCCCATCCATTCTATACAATATAACGTACATAATGTACAATATAAGGTAAATCGTTATAGTGTCCGTTAAGTACATTATAGCATACAACATTGAGGAGGTTATCGCATGCCCTTTTTATCATTTATGCTTTATGTCTTCGTCACGAGCTTCACTCCTGGTCCGAATAACATTATGGCCATGTTGTTTGCCAACAAATCCGGGTTGAAGAAGACCATAAGATTTTGTTTGGGCGTAAGTGCTGGATTCTTCGTGATCATGCTATTAAGCAGCTATTTTAACCTTCTGCTTAAAAATTCGATCCCCAAAATAGAAAATTTCATGACAGTGCTCGGTTCCATCTATATGCTGTATTTGGCGGTAAAGATCATTTCCAGCAAGAGTACTGAGAGTGATGTCAATGGGAAGAAGCATAATAACTTTTTAACCGGGATGCTTTTGCAATTCATCAATCCTAAAGGGATCTTATACGGCATCACCGTCATATCCACCTTCATCCTCCCCTACCACACTTCCAATGCAAGTTTGCTGCTCTTTTCATTAGGCCTGGCTTCCGTCGGCTTCATGAGCACTTTCTGCTGGAGTTTGTTTGGATCCATGTTTCAAAAGTTCCTATCCAATTATAGGAGCCAGTTTAATATCGTCATGGCTTTACTGCTAGTATACAGCGCTGTGTCGATTCTAGTGCATTGAACAGACTTACATATTAGATAATGGCAGCAGGACTGCTTTAATTGTGATGGAAGGATACATTATTAAAATATAGGGGCGAAAAATGACGATAAAGGTCGAATAATCGATAATTGGGGATTCTCGCAGATAAATGTGGCGAATTCGGAGATAAAATGAGATTTTCGCAGATATCCTGGTGGTTTTCGAAGATAAAATGTGCTCCTCGGAACGTTTAGAGGAAATTTGCGGCTATTCTTAGGGTATTTTTCTCCATATGAGCAATGAAGACCGGTTTTTTCATCATATTTGGCATTTTTCAATCAGGATCTTGTAATCGTGGTGTTTGATTGGATGGAAGGGTTGATCTCCGCGGAAGGATGCTCGCTTTCCGAGGGGCGGGCGGTGAGCCTCCGGAGTCTCGCACCTTCCGCGGAGATCAACTACTTTTTCAACAAATAAATTGTCCATGAATTCCTTGTTTCGTTTACTCGGGGGAGGAACCCTAATTTGTTCAAAAGCTTTTTTGAAGAAAACCTTCCTTGTTCGGATAAATAATGACCTTCGAAATCGGATTTGCAGGCGCATTTCATCAGAAACAGACAAATTTATCAGCTTCTCGGTTCGGCTGACTTTTTTTATCAACATCCATTCTTTGATTATTTTTACGTCCTTACGGACTTTTTGGATTGAAAATAAAACAAAAAAGCAGCCTCTCAGAGACTGCTTTTTTCTAATTGCCCGGCGACGTCCTACTCTTGCAGGGGGAGAACCCCCAACTACCATTGGCGCTCGA
>NZ_RCVZ01000021.1:0-20531 GCF_003668575.1 Falsibacillus albus
TTTAAAATAAAAATTGAATTAACGTTGACGTTTGTTTTGTTCAGTTTTCAAAGATCAATTTCGTTGTTTCGCTTTTTGACAGCGACCTTTATATCTTATCACCGTCAGAGCTCAGTGTCAACAACTTTTTTAATTTCTTTTTTGTTTCTTTTTGTTTGCTGCCCGCTTATTGCGGCAACGAATACTAATATACCACCTTTCAAATGACGGTGCAATAGTTTTTTTAAATCTTTTTTAAAAAACTTTCATTTATGTAAAGGTGCTATGAATAACGTAAATACACCATTTAAATAACTATATCCAATATGCAAAGTTCAAAACCTATTTCCTTCATATTATAAGACAAAAACCGGCTCCTTTTCGGGAAGCCGGTTTTTGTCTTATATATGATTAATCACGATGCCTCATCAACGGGAAGAGGAGGACGTCGCGGATGGATGGGGAATTTGTCAACAGCATAACAAGGCGGTCGATTCCGATTCCCAAGCCACCCGTTGGCGGCATTCCATATTCAAGTGCTTCCACGAAGTCGTTATCCATCATGTGCGCTTCGTCGTTTCCTTGTTCACGTTCTTTCAATTGCGCTTCAAAGCGTTGACGCTGATCAATCGGATCATTCAGCTCAGTGAATGCATTTGCGTGCTCACGTGCAACGATAAATAGCTCAAATCGATCAGTGAAGCGAGGATCTTCATCGTTTTTCTTTGCCAATGGAGAGATCTCAACTGGATGCCCGTAGATGAAAGTAGGCTGAATGAGCTTCTCTTCTACTTTTTGTTCAAAGAACTCGTTAACAATATGGCCATATGTCATATTATCCTTGATTTCCACACCATGCTCATTGGCCAATGCGCGTGCTTCTTCGTTTGACATCTCTTTCCACATGTCGACGCCCGTATATTCCTTGATTGCATCGACCATGTGAAGCCGGCGCCATTCAGGTTCCAAATTGACTTCGTAGTCGCCATATTGGACAGTCGTTGTGCCAAGCACTTCCTTAGCAATATGCGCGACAAGGTTTTCTGTAAGCTTCATGATATCTTTATAGTCAGCATATGCTTCATAAAGTTCGATCATAGTGAATTCTGGGTTATGACGGGTTGATACACCCTCATTCCGGAATACTCGTCCGATTTCATAGACTTTTTCCAAACCGCCGACGATCAATCTCTTCAGATGAAGCTCTATCGCAATACGCATGAAAAGAGGCATGTCCAATGCATTATGATGCGTGGTAAAAGGTCGGGCAGATGCTCCGCCTGCAATGGCATGCATCATTGGCGTTTCCACTTCCAAGTATCCATTGTTGTCTAGGTAGCGACGCATGGATTGGATGATTAAGCTGCGGGCGATGAAGGTTTTCTTGCTTTCATCACTTGTAATCAAGTCCAGGTAGCGTTGACGGTAACGTTGTTCTACGTCCTTCAATCCATGGAATTTATCCGGAAGCGGACGGAGGGCTTTAGTCAAGAATGTGAATTCTTTTGCCTTAACGGACAACTCGCCAACTTTCGTCTTGAATACAGTTCCTGTGATGGCAATGATGTCTCCTAGGTCCACAGAATTGAAGATTTCATATGCTTCTTCCCCGATGGCATCTTTTCGGACATAAATTTGAATTTGTCCATCAAGGTCTTGAAGATGGGCAAACCCGGCTTTTCCTTTTCCGCGTTTTGTCATTACGCGGCCAGCGATGGATACCGATTCAGTTTTTTCCTCTAATTCTTCCTTGGAGAATTGATCGAATTGTTCCTTGATTTGAGCGGAAGTGTGAGTGCGGTCAAAGCGTTTCCCGAATGGATCGAGCCCTTTTTCGCGCATTTCCTCCATTTTTTCCAAACGAACTTTCCACTGGTCGTTTATTTCTTCGTGACTCATACTATGCACACTCCTATATGATTTTATAAAAGGTCATGGACCGTTTGTACATTTTTATCCTCTATTATTGTACACAATCTATCTGACTGAAACATCCCTTTAGACTCTCATTTTTAAAATTTACCACATTCTTAAAAAATGCACAAAAAAGGGATGACTCATTAAATCGATCCTGCCTCCCCTCGGTTCAATGATCGATCCGCTCGGAGGTAGACCGCAAGAGAGTCAGTCCCTTCTTAAAGCATTAACCTGATTGTGAGCTTCTTCTTCATTCATGTACAGATTAATTCTTCATATCTTCCGGAGGAGTCAACTCCTCTAACGTTATACCTAAGATCCCGGATACTTCCTTCAGTAAATCTTCGGAAGGAAGCCGGTTCCCTCTTTCTATTTCACCCAATAAGGATACCGACACTCCCAGTTCCCGCGCCAGGCCTTCTTGTGTGTATCCTTTTAGTTTTCTATAAGCTCGTATACGTCTTCCCCATTTGTCTGCTTCCATAACCGAACTCCTTCTTTGTCAGGTATTTCATCTAGAACTTGAATGTAGGGGGTATCTTTGCTTGAATGCGCAAGATCAGGTTCGATTTCCACTAAAGGAACGAGCACGAACGCCCTCTCGTGCATTCGGGGATGAGGAATAATCAAATTTTTTGTTTCGATATTTTCGTTATTATACAGCAAAATGTCCAAGTCGATAGTTCGCGGCCCCCACTTGATTTCCCTTTTTCTTCCAAGTTTCATTTCGGCGTCCAAGATGACGGACAGTAGCTCCTGAGCTGAAAATGATGTTTCTACTTTAATAGCCATATTTAAAAAATTTCCTTGTTCTGTGTAGCCCACTGGATCGGTTTCATATATGGAGGATGCGGCGAGGATTGAAATGGCATCGTTTCTTTGAAGCAGTGCCATAGCTTTTTTTAAATAAGCTTCGCGATCCCCCATGTTAGAACCTAGTGATATATATGCAATGTTGTCCATTCTATCTACCTCTTTGAATTTCAACGGCTACGGATTGGTAATGCCCCGGAATCGGCGGGTCAGGTTTAATCAGCTTCACCGTTACTTGGTTTATTTTTGAGAATTGATCTAGGATAGCCTCGCATATCTTTTCTGCTACAGCCTCCACAAGCTTATAAGGCTTGCCTTCCACGATCTCTTTGCATACGTGGTATAAATCTGCATAATTGACACTTTCGGCTAGATCATCCGTTTTCCCTGCTTTTTTCAAATCCAGTTCGACAGTCAAGTCAACGCGGAATCGCTGGCCAAGTTTGGTTTCTTCTTGAAACACTCCGTGGTATCCATAAAACTCCATTTGATGAACATAAATTTTATCCATTTATTTCACCCTTTCCGATTAAGGCATCCATCATTTTTGCCGCCCGGGTTACTTCCTTCACATCGTGGACACGGACAATATGGCATCCCTGCTGAATTCCGCTGCAGATCGTAGCGATGGTCCCTTCAAGCCTTTCATCGACCGGGAGATTCAAGACCTTTCCAATCATAGACTTTCTGGAAGTTCCCAGCAGAACGGGATATTGTAATGAACAAAGCTTCCCGAGATTTCTCATCATCTCTATGTTTTCCTTTAAGTCCTTCGCAAATCCGATGCCTGGATCGAGTATGATTTTATCATCCTTCACTCCGGCTCTCTTTGCAAGTGCAATACTTTCAAAGAGATCATTCACGGCATCCCGATAAAAAGAAGAGTATTTTCGGTCGCTTCGATTGTGCATCAATATGATTGGTGCACCATACTCAGCCGCCACCCGGGCGATTTCCGGCTCCCTTTTTGCCCCCCAGACATCATTGATGATGTGGGCTCCTGCTTTAAGTGCTTTTCGGGCAGTACCCGCTTTATACGTATCGATCGAGATCGGGATATCGATTTCTTTGGAAAGCGCCTGAATGACAGGCACGACCCTCTGGATCTCTTCCTCTTCAGAAACTTCTTCATGTCCGGGCCGCGTGGACTCCCCGCCAATATCAAGGATATCGGCACCTGCCTCAACCAACTGTTTCGCATGGATGACCGCCTGATCAACCGCGTTAAACTTCCCGCCATCCGAAAAAGAATCTGGAGTCACATTCAAAATCCCCATGATGTAAGTTTTTCTCGAAAAATCCAAAGTATATTTTCCACATGACATTTGATTGATCATTGTTGTCCCCCATTATCAAAAATCTCACTTCGGCCCCATAAAGAACCGGAGTGCATTCTGTACTGTTGATGTATCTTACGGAAGAAACCCCCATTCTTTCCGGGGAATTCAATTCCAGCAATATCATTCACAGGTATTGCTTCTTGAATGGAGTTCGTGAAGAAAACTTCGTCCGCATCCAACAAGGCTTCCTTCGAGTAAAATCCCTCTTCTGACTTCAAGTTCAATAAAGGGGCAATCGTTAGGATATACTGCCGAGTTATACCCTTTAATATTCCCGTTTCTATTGCGGGAGTGTATAATGTTTGATTTTTGATCCAAAAAATATTACTGGTGATTCCTTCTGCTACATAATCGTGTTCATTAAGGAAAATGCCTTCTGTTAATGGTTGATCTGCAATTTCCCTTTTGGCGACGATGTTATTTAAATAGTGATGGGATTTCAACCGCTCTGCTGTTTCTGGCGTATTTCTTTTGACCTTCAACAACTTCCCCTTTTTTTCCTGAAGTTGCTGCAGTGTCGACGGCAATTTTTTTTGAAAGATGATAGTCGTCGGATTCGAATAAGGGGTTGTTTGCAGACCGATCTCCCCGATGCCGGCAGACACATTTATCCGTAAATAGGAGTCCGGCAGCTCATTGGCTATCGATAGGCGCCGGATCTGCTCTAGAAGAACGGATTTTTCCGGGATCATATCAATATTCAACTGTTTTAATGCATCCTCCAGGCGGGACAGGTGGTCATCAAATAAAAAGGGATGCCCATCATAAGTCCTGAACGTTTCAAAAGCCCCGATTCCATACAAATATCCATGGTCAAACGGGGAGATTTCCGCTTGTTCTTTCAATACCATTTTTCCGTTCAAGAAAATGTACATGCCGCCATCTCTCCCCTGGTCGTTTGAAAGAAGTTTTTCAATAACGTTTTTCCTTCATCCGTCATAATGGACTCAGGATGAAACTGAACACCTTCAATGGGAAATTCCTTATGCCTGATCGCCATGATCTCTCCTTCGCTTGTCCAAGCCGATATTTCCAAACAGTCAGGCAGCGATTCCTTTTTGACGATCAAAGAATGATACCTGGTTGCAGTAAAAGGAGAGGGGATGTTCTGGAAAATGGTTTTCTGGTCATGGATGACCTCAGATGTTTTTCCATGCATTAATTTTCCCGAGCGGACCACTTCTCCACCAAATACCTGGGCTATGGATTGATGTCCGAGGCACACCCCGAACATAGGGATCTTTCCGGCAAAATAACGTATCGCATCCATACTGATCCCCGCTTCATTCGGACTGCATGGGCCCGGTGATATCATCAGAAAATCGGGGTTCAACGCTTTAATTTCTTCAATCGAAATTTTATCGTTCCTTTTCACGACGATCTCTTCCCCCAATTCACCCAAATATTGAACGAGGTTGAAGGTAAATGAATCATAGTTGTCAATCATTAAGATCATGTCGATCACCTTCCGCTTCCGCCAGCTCGATTGCCTTCCATAAAGCCGCTGCTTTTTTTAAAGATTCCTTATACTCATGTTTTGGATTGGAATCAATGACAATCCCTGCACCTGCTTGGATATGGGCAAGTCCACTTTGGGCGAGCATCGTCCTGATGACGATATTCAGCTCCAGGTCACCATTAAAACCAATCCATCCGATCGAACCCGTATATAGGCCCCTTTTTACCGGCTCGAGTTCTTCTATGATTTCCATTGTCCTTATTTTGGGCGCACCGGTAATTGTCCCCCCGGGAAAAACAGCACGGATGACATCTGCTCCGCCGCAGTCTTCCGCCAATTCTCCCCTTACATTCGATACGATATGCATCACATGGGAGTATTTTTCGATAACCATAAATTCATCGACATGAACCGTTCCATATCTGCACACTTTCCCAAGGTCATTACGCTCAAGGTCGACCAGCATGACATGCTCCGCCCGTTCCTTTTCATTATGGATGAGTTCTGATGCAAGCTGGAGGTCCTCCTCATGATTTTTTCCTCGTGAACGCGTCCCTGCTATCGGCCTTGTACTGAGATCCATTCCCGATTTTTTCACTAGCAGTTCGGGAGACCCGGAAACAATTTCAAAATCAGGCGTATGGATAAAGGACATGTAAGGAGAAGGGTTCAAAGCCCGAAGCTGTTTGTACACTTGAAAAGGCTGAACAGATAGTAATTTCGATTGGCGAACAGATAAATTTACCTGAAACACATCCCCGCTCGCGATATATTCCCTGATGGCTTCCACTGCCTCCATGAACATTTGTTCGGTCATCGAAACCGAGGCACCATCATCCATCTTTTCGTCGAATCCTGTATTTGCTACAGATATTTGTTTGCCGTTCTCTTTCCACCTTTGAAGGAGTGCGGCCGCCCCTGCCTTTTCTTCGTTTTCATCCTCTATCAGCTTCATTGCCCAAATTTCGTTTTCCAAATGATCAAATGCAACCCATTCATCGAAAGCGAGGAAATATAGATCAGGAATGGACAAATCGTCTTCCGCAATAGAAGGAAGATTTTCGATATAACGGACATAGTCATAACTGATAAAGCCGATCAACCCTCCCTGAAAGTCAGGAATCCCCTGATGCTTATGAGTTTGATGCTGTTCCAGCCAATCATACAGCAAAAGGAGAGGATCACCATTAATAAACTGCTTTGTTCCTTCTGTTTCCACCTCAAGTCCATTCTCGGCAGCGACAAGCTTGGCAAAGGGATTCAGCCCGGCAAAGCTGTACCGCCCTCCCCTTCCGCTTTCCAAAAGGACATGATAGGAAGACCCAGACGATAATTCCTCATATTTATTAAAAAAATGTTGATAGCTGCAGGATGATTTTTCATAGATAAGCTTTTTCTTCTGCACCCGTCAATCACACTCCTTCAAGTATCTATGTCTACATCATACACTAAGAAAAGCGGAAGCGGCTAGACATCGACGTACGGACTGGAAGGTTATCGACTGAGATAAAGGAATCACGAAAGGTGACAGCCTTTCGATGTTGACTTATCGGAGGGAGAAAACCTGAAGTCCGCTAGTCGATAGGCGCTGGAGCTGGACAATTGGAAAAGCGGAAGCGGCTAGACATCGACGGGGGATGGGAATAACTTCAGACTGCAGCTGCCGCGTACACAAAACAAGTTTCCCGGATTTTTAATAAAAGTTGAGAAGTGATGCCTTATTTCCACTGCAGGATGTTCTCCTTCCGAGGGGCTCGCATCATCCGCTCCAATGAGAAAACAGCAAACAAAAAGGACACGTCCGCGGACATGCCCTTGCTATTAGTCAAATTGGTATAGCGGCGTACTTAAGTATCGTTCACCGTTGCTTGGGATGATGGCCAAGACTTTTTTTCCTTTTCCAAGCTGTTTCGCCACGCCCATGGCCGCATGGATTGCTGCACCCGAGGAGATGCCGCCCAAGATGCCTTCTTCTTTGGCCGCACGGCGGGCCGCAGCAAACGCTTCTTCATTATCTACGGTCAAAACCCCGTCGTAAATGCCCGTATTCAGTATATCAGGAACAAACCCTGCACCGATTCCTTGAATTTTATGTGGACCTGGCTTACCACCTGAAAGAACGGGTGAATCGGTTGGTTCAACTGCATAGATTTTCACATCAGGATATTTTTCTTTCAAAACCTGACCTGCACCAGTGATGGTACCGCCCGTTCCGATGCCCGCAATAAACGCATCCAATTGATCCCCCATTTGCTCGACGATTTCTTTTCCGGTTGTTAATCGATGAACTTCAGGGTTGGCTTCGTTTTGGAATTGCTGCGGCATGAAATAGCCTTTTTCTTTTACAAGCTCTTCAGCCTTTTTAATTGCTCCTTTCATCCCCTCCGCACCAGGGGTCAATTCCAACTCGGCTCCATATGCACGCAGCAGGTTCCGTCGCTCCATGCTCATCGTATCAGGCATCACCAAAACAGCACGATAGCCTTTTGCTGCAGCAACCATGGCCAGGCCAATCCCTGTATTTCCGCTTGTCGGCTCAACGATGGTATCCCCAGGGTTGAGTTTCCCTGCTTTTTCAGCAGCTTCAATCATCGCCAAAGCGATGCGATCCTTTACGCTGCTCCCTGGATTCATATATTCGAGCTTCACATATACATCTGCACTATCTTCTCCGACCATTCTATTCAGTTTCACAATGGGTGTTTGACCAACCAAATCAGTAATTGAATTCGCAATCCTTGCCATTGTACCACTCCTAATACCTAGTATTTTTATAGGTTTTAATAAAATTTACCAAACAGATTTTAACCTGTCAAAGGAATTGCTTATATAATTTTAATATTTTTCGAAAAATTTAGACCTTTATCTATAAAAAAACTGATCACATTGATCAGTTTCTTTAATCATTCTCACCTGATTTACCATAAAACCATGTTACCCCGGCATCTTTCCAGAAGTTTCCAGGGGACATCGGCGCTTTAAGATGTTCGAGGGCTATTTGCCTCCGGATCTGGTTCTTTACATCCTCGTAGGTGAATTTCGTGCCGTTTATTTTCTCATTCAAAAGTATGATGGCATAGCCGCCTTCTACTTTAACCGGTTTACTCCAGTCCTTTTCTTTCAAGGATTCCACTGTTTTCAGGAAAGAATCGGAATACTCTTTGGAATCAGCAGAAATATAGCCAACGTCTCCTCCTTGTGGTGCTGAATCGGCGTCAATGGATGTTTCCATTGCAAGGACGTCAAAGTGGGAGCCGTTTTTCAACGCTTCTTCCGTTTTCAATGCATCCTTCTTTGAAGGAACGACGATCTGGGATACATGGTAAGTGGTAGGAATATTATAAAGGCTCGCATTATCTTTATAATATTTTTCCATTTCGTCGTCTGAAACGACAACATCTTTTGTGACCAGTTCCTCCAACAACAAATTCGTTTGGATGTCTTCCTGCAGCTGACGTTCGTTCAGGCTGCTTTCTTTATTGTCCGACGGATTCAATACCGTTTTAAACATGGTCACTTCCTGGTTTATTTCTCGTTCAGATGCTTTGATTCCATATTTCTTTGCCATTTGCGCGATTACTTTTTTGTCAATGAGATCTCGGAGGACGCTTTTCCCATATCTCTCATCCAATTCATGCAGCCACTGGTCGCGAGTTATTTTTTCCCCACCGACCGTTGCGACCGTTTCCGTGTCCGCCGCACCGGCAGTGGAGCTTTTCTGACTAAACGTGAAGAAGGAAATTGTGCCGATATTAACAATCAATAAACCGATAATGATATACCATAGCTGTTTCTTTCCCACACCGATTCTCTCCTTAAAAGATCTTTTATTTCGCTTCTTTCAACAGGTCTTCAAGTTCTTCCTTAGAGTAATGGTAAACTTCGTTGCAGAAATGGCATTGCGCCTCGCCTTGACCATCAGTATTTATCATATCTTCGATTTCTTCTTTTCCAAGACTGACGATGGCATCGGCGAATCGCTCCTTCGAGCACTGGCATTTGAATTGGATTGGCAGCGTATCTAAAAACTTGATATTTTCTTCGCCTAATAGCTCCTTTAATAGCTCTTCCGGTGTTAGGCCCTGTTGAATCAACTTAGAGACGGGCGGAATTGTCTGAAGTCTTTTTTCAATGACAGAAATGGTCTCCTCATTGGTTCCAGGCATCAGTTGAAGGATGAAGCCTCCCGCAGCGAGGATCGAATTATCTGGATTCACAAGGACGCCAACTCCGACAGATGAAGGAACTTGTTCGGATGAAACAAAATAATACGTAAAGTCTTCTCCAAGCTCTCCAGACACAATCGGCACCTGTCCGGTAAAGTTTTCCCTCATGCCGATATCTTTCACAACTGTCAGGTTCCCCGTTGTACCAACCGCACGCCTGACATCTAATTTTCCTTGTTCATTCAGATCAAAATGAATTTGAGGGTTGGATACGTATCCTCTTACATTTCCTTTTGCGTCGCTATCCACCAAAATAGCTCCGATTGGACCGCCGCCTTCGATTTTTACCGTAAGCTTGTCCTCGCCTTTCATCATTGCCCCCATCATGACGCCCGCCGTCATGGCGCGCCCTAATGCAGCCGATGCCGTCGGCCATGTATGATGTCTGCGCTGGGCCTCGCCCACTGTATCTGTACTCCGCACTGCATAGGCTCTGACTTGACCGTCAAAAGCTACAGCCCTTACTAAATAATCACTCATCCTCAATAACACCTTCCTTAATGTACTATCCCATGTTGCGTTTATAAATTAGTCTCAAACCCTTTAATGTAAGGAAAGGATCCACAACATCAATAATGCTTGATTCTTTATTGATTAAAGTTGCAAGCCCGCCAGTCGCAATGACCGTTGGTTCCTTTTTACTTTGAGCTTTCATTCGATTTACAATACCTTCAACTTGTCCTACATAGCCAAATAATATTCCTGCCTGCATGGCAGCAACCGTATTCTTCCCGATTACATTCTCTGGACGAGCAATCTCGATCCTTGGCAATTTTGCCGCTTTCGAATAAAGAGCCTCAGTCGATATGCTGATCCCCGGTGCGATAGCTCCACCCATATATTGTTTTTCTTCGTTGATATAACAATAGGTCGTTGCCGTTCCAAAATCCACAATAATCAACGGACTTCCATATTCATGTATTCCTGCCACAGCATTCACGATGCGGTCGGCACCGACTTCACGAGGATTTTCGTATTTAATATTCAAGCCTGTTTTGATTCCCGGTCCTACGACGATCGGCTTGATGTGAAAATATTTATGGCACATTCTTTCCAAGGAAAACATGATCGGCGGCACGACGGAAGAAATGATGATGCCGTCAAACGCTTGAAATGATAAGCCCACATGCTCCAAAAGCGTTTTGATGACCATCCCATATTCATCTTCCGTTTTGTGGCGGTTCGTTTCAATTCGCCAATGATATTTCAAATCTTCTTGGTCATAGACACCGAGCACTATATTCGTATTCCCTACATCCAAAACAAAAATCACGATTATTCACCCACTAATTCATTCTCAATTATCATGGCTCTGTCAGGATTGTCTTTTAACAATCATTTTGAATCACCAACAGAGACTCAGCATAATGCCATCATACCATAATTCCCTGCATTCCAATAAAACATTAAAATTACAGCGGTTAAACAGAAAAAAGACTGACTCAGCAGCCTTCAGGGCAACCTCTGCTTGCGAGTTACCTGATCTTTGAGTCAGTCTGTTTAAACTTATAATTTGTTCGTATCTTCATCGTCAGAAGTAAGATTATCTTCTGGCTTAGGAGCTTGGTTTTTGGCATGATCCGGAATATCGGAAGAAGCGGTTTCGTCCTTTTTCTTCTGAATATTCACTTTCATATTGTCTCCTGTATCGATACGTTTTACTTCGTCTTTCTCAAGAGATACCTCACCGCGGTCAGGCAATTCGCCATGATCCACCAAATGTTTGATTTGTTGTGCATCAAGTGTTTCGACTTCCAATAGAGTATTAGCGACCAATTCCAGCTTATCTCTATTTTCAGTCAAAATCTTTTTCGCGCGGGCATAGCATTCTTTTATTATTCGTTGAATTTCTAGATCAATTTCATAAGCGATGGCATCAGAGTAATTTTGGTCATTTTGCAAATCTCTTCCCAAGAAGACCTGGCCGCCTTGCGCTTGGCCGAATTGCAGAGGTCCGAGTTTATCACTCATACCAAACTCCGTTACCATTCTGCGTGCAATTCCTGTGGCACGCTGGAAGTCATTGTGGGCTCCCGTAGAAACCTCACCGAAAGTAACTTCCTCTGCCACACGTCCACCAAGCAACCCAGTGATCTTATCCAAGAGCTCAGGCTTGGTCATGAAATAACGATCCTCTTTCGGAAGCATGACCGCATATCCGCCAGCTTGACCGCGTGGAACGATCGTTACTTTGTGCACCATCTCGGCCTCATCCAATACAATCCCGATAATCGTATGACCGCCTTCGTGGAATGCAACGATTTTGCGTTCTTTTTGTGAAATGACCTTGCTTTTTTTGGCAGGACCGGCAATTACCCGGTCAGTCGCTTCATCAATATCGACCATTTCGATTTTCTTTTTATCTTGACGAGCCGCTACCAGAGCCGCTTCATTCAGTAAGTTTTCCAAATCCGCACCCGAGAATCCAGGCGTCCTCATCGCAATTGCCTTTAAATCCACTTTATCGGATAGAGGCTTATTGCGGGCATGTACTCTAAGTACTGCTTCACGCCCTTTTACATCTGGACGATCAACGGTGATCTGTCTATCGAAACGTCCCGGACGCAATAATGCAGGGTCTAGAATATCAGGCCTATTGGTTGCGGCAATGATGATGATTCCTTCATTCGCGCCGAATCCATCCATTTCAACAAGCAATTGGTTCAATGTTTGTTCACGTTCATCGTGGCCTCCGCCTAATCCTGCGCCGCGTTGACGGCCGACAGCATCAATTTCATCGATGAAGATGATACAAGGTGCATTTTTCTTAGCGTTTTCAAATAAGTCGCGAACACGGGATGCTCCGACCCCTACAAACATTTCCACGAAATCGGAACCACTGATGGAGAAGAACGGCACACCCGCTTCTCCGGCAACGGCTCTTGCCAGCAAGGTTTTACCAGTACCTGGAGGTCCGACTAAGAGAACCCCTTTCGGAATGCGTGCACCTAAATCGGCAAATTTTCGAGGATCTTTTAAGAATTCGACAACTTCCACAAGCTCTTGCTTTTCTTCATCTGCCCCTGCGACGTCTTTAAAGCGGACCTTTTTCTTCTCTTCACTGTAAAGCTTTGCTTTACTTTTACCAAAGTTCATGACACGGCTGCCGCCGCCTTGAGCCTGGTTCAACAGGAAGAAGAAAAGAATAAAGATGATCACAAACGGAATGATCGTCGTAAAGAAAGAAACCCATCCGCTTGTTTCTTTTGCAGGAAGCACCTTCACTTCTGAATCCGTTGTCGTGGATACTTTGTCAATACGATCGAGCAGCGCTTGGCTATCCATCACATATGTAAGGAAATGCTGATCTTTATCGTATCCTTTCAGCTGCCCCTTAACGGCGTAGACGCCCCTTTCAGGCTGCAAAGAGACGCTGGTGACATCTCCCTTATCCAAAGCGGATACAAATTCATCATAAGATATATTCTTCGTTGGTTCGTTGTTATTGTTAAAATAACTGACGACACCAATAATAACTAGAAATACTAATAAATAAAAAATGGTGTTTCGAAAAATCCGGTTCATCCCTTACCTCCTCCCACGGGTAAACAAACTACATTCAATAGTATCATAGAAAATCATGCCATTCCAACAATTTGCATTTGCTGTGAATGCATTTACATTGTAAGTTTCCCATAGTATTTTCATTATCGGCCAGACTTACTCGCCTTTGTTATAAACTTCAGGTTTTAACACACCTATATAAGGAAGATTACGGTATTTTTCTGCGTAATCCAATCCATATCCAACAACAAAAGCATCTGGAACATTAAAGCCTACATAGTCTGCTTCAATATCAGATTTCCTGCCTGTCGGTTTATCCAAAAGCGTCACGATTTTGATGGATTTAGCTTTACGATAGCGGAATAAATCAACCAGGTAGCTTAATGTAAGACCGCTGTCGATGATGTCTTCAATGATCAGCAGGTCCCTTCCTTCCACTTTTGTATTCAAATCTTTTACTATTTTTACTTCCCCTGTAGAGACGGTGGAGTTTCCATAGCTTGATACATCCATGAAATCCATTTCCAAATAAGTATCAATTCGTTTTAACAGGTCTGACATAAATGGCATCGCACCTTTTAAAACGCCGATCGCCAAGGGAAAGCTGTCCTTGTATTCTTCTGTTAATTGTCCAGCCAAGTCTTTGATCTTCGCTTGGATTTCTTCTTCTGTAATTAATACTTTTTCAATATCCTGTTTCATTAATTCAATGGCCCCCTAGAAGATGATTGCGAAATGTATTGTAAAACTAAAAAAGGTTTATTTAAATCCGGCTCGTCATAAATTGATTTTTTCAATCCTGGCAGCCAAAGGATCGTCCCTGATTGGTCAGTGACCAACGGCCAACCCTCTCTGGATTTCAATGGGATCTTTTGATCAATAAATATATCTTTAACCTTTTTGGTCCCATTCAATCCTTTTATTGCAATTCGATCACCTTGTTTTCTTGTTCTCACCTTTAATGGCATGATAACCCTCGAAGGATCGACACAGAAAAAATTTTGGTTATCCCTGCTATGTAAATCCTGGTCAATTCCCCTGCGAATAATAATTTCATCCCCGTCGGGGAGTGGTAAAACACCTTCCATCGGGAGTTCATACTCGAAGGGTTCATCCGCTGTCTGCTGCCTGAACGTAAATAGGCAATGGTCATAGGATCTGCGTACCTGTAATGCTTTGGGCAGATCTATATGTCCTGAAGGATGATTGCTGCCAATCAAACGAAAAATATCATGGATATGTACAGCAGATAATGAAGATGGTAAATCTTTATAAAGATAGTTTAATATTAGTTGAATACCTCTTCTTTGTAAAGGCAAAGGCATCTTCTTAAATGGGGTTATTTCAATCGAGATTTCCCCATCAGAGCTATTCCATAATTTATTCATTTCTACCTTGGTTAATTCCTGCAGAAAATATTCATCTTCCAGCATTTCTTCACTGAAACGCTGGAACTGTTCATGAACTTTCGGGTTTTCCTCTTTCAGCGCAGGCAGCACCCGATGCCTGAATCGGTTTCTCGTATAATCATCCTTGTCATTGCTGGGATCCCGCCTTGGCTCCAAGCCGAAACGGGTGCAATATTCTTCAATCTCCTTTTTTTGAAGGGGCAATAGCGGTCGGATGATATAGCCTCTTTCAAAAGGCCTTTTAAATGGGATTCCAGCCCTGCTTTTCCCAACCGCGCCTCTGGTCATCCTCATCAAGACGGTTTCCACCTGGTCATCGCCGTGATGTCCAAATGCGAGCTTATTGAAATCCTTCCCATTCACAATTTCTGCGAAATACTTGTACCGATATTGCCTCGCCGTTTCCTGCATCCCTTTATTTTCTTCGTCCATAATTTTTTTTATGTCGATGGCTTTAGAGTGGAAAGGGATACCATACGTAGCACAAAATTTCTGTACAAATAATAAATCTTCATTTGATTGCTTCCCTCTTAGCATATGGTCCACATGAACCGCAGCGACCTGGATTTTGTAGAATTCCTGGCGCTTGTATAAATAGTGGAGCAATGATAAAGAGTCGGGACCGCCCGATACGGCAATCAATACACGATCTCCATTTGCAATCAATTGATGGGATTCAATGAAGGCCGAAACCTTCCTCTCATATTCAAGCATTAACATCGGTCCCTTGTGAGCATCTATATTCCATGATGACTTTTTCTTTTCATTATCTTAACATTCCACAAAGCAAACAACAAAAGAGAACCTCATTATTTCAATATTTTTTCATAATTCCGATTATGTACAGAACGGCCAAGTCAAAACAGCCTCCACACGGAAGCCCTCTCAAAGTAATTGGCCGTAAATATAGAGAAAATATAATGCAGCAACGATTAATATGATCAACACCGTTTCTGCTAAACCGCCTTTTGGCTTTTTCTTCTGATGATATTTCTGTTGGCGGGAAGAAGGCTTATTCGGCACATTTCTTGTATATCTATTTCTGGATGTGTCCATCCGGGGCTGCGGTCTGGGAGTGCTGGCAATATCCAGCAGCAGTTCTTCTCTCATTTCCCCCGCCGACCTATATTCACCTTTCAAGGCTTTTGAAAGCACTCCTTTGTACGGCGATAACTCGTTGTTCTTATGAACCACATCCAAGATTTGTGTCAATCCGTTTCCTCTTTTTGAAAATCTTTTAGGAATTGCCATGTTCACCATGATCATGGCGGCGGCAAACAGGTCGTATGCTGGTTCAGCCTTTCTTGATCCTGCTCCCCAGTAGCCTCTGTCGAAGAACTCGGTGAATTCCTTTATCGCCCTTCCTTGAATGGTCGTTCCTCCAACATCAATGCATCTGATTGTAGGGGGTGGTCCGGTTACGATTAAATTCTCAGGTTTAAGGTCGCCGAACACCCACCCTGATTGATGAAGTCGTTCAAGGTCCTTCAATAACTGAAGGATGAGTACAGGCCTCCATGAAGCTCCTTTTTTTTGAACGAACGCTAAAAGATCGGGCCCTTCGATATATTCCATGCAATAAAACGGAATATTTTTCTCTCCTTTTGCCCAATCATCCACATCTAATAAAGAAGGCCCGAGGGCAGACCCTTGGACCTTAGCAAATGCTTTGAGTACGTTTACCTCTGAAGTTATGGAAGTATGATTGTCACTGAACTTCAATGCGACATTTCCTTGTGCCCCGGCCGCTAAATATACGATGCCATTCGCCCCATATCCGAGCTCTTTGATCAGCGTATAGCTCTGCTGATGCCACTTGCCGGAAACGATCGTCCCGGCTGGAAAGTTATATTGACTCTTCAAAGAATTGTTCATCATCACGGGACAGCAAGCTCCTTAGTGAACGTTTTTTCTTGAATTGCGTTAAAGCCTCTTGGATGGCTGGTCCTGTAGGGGTAATCCCCCCAGAGGATAATTTGGAAAAGGTGCTCGTCAATGTTTCCAGTCTTGGCGTCCAATCCAATAATTTTTCGACATCTTTCTTTTTCCCGGGAAATACGAATACAGAGAATCGATTTTCCCCCATCCTTGCATTGAGGCTCAATGATAGGTCCAACATAGCTTCCTTTACTGTCGGAAGCTTGTGTTTCATACTTGCACTTGTGTCGACAAGAATCAACACTTCCAAATCCACTGTCTCACCCAACTCATCCACCACTTCCATCACTTCTCCACGCTTTTCGGGCGGAAGTTCCTCAACGGATGCGGATGACCCAAGAATTTGTTTCAGTTCTTTATTGATGACTCCCTGAAGCGTTTGAGTCATGGCTTTTCGCGTGACCATCTGGACCGTTTGTGAAAGCTGCTGGGCGTATACGACTTGGCTGACCCCCCCGCCGGACATGGCGATCCCTTCGATTTCCTGCATACCGCTTTCATCTATCACATCATTTTCCATCACACCGATGACATTAACCGTAATCCCTTGTTCCTTCGCCAATGCGGCGATGGCTATGGGATCATCTCCATGATTGGAACAGCCATCCGTAATCAACAATATTTGTTTCAGCGTACCTGTCCTCATAGGTTTCCCCTCCTAATGGTCTTGTTACCATCCATCATCGACGGATAGGAGGGGTTTTATACGCTTGTCTTATTAGAATCTATCTTTTTTCAAGGCTCTTTTCGAATATATTATTGCTGGTCATCAAGGAGTGACAAGGATGAGTTCGGTTTCCGAGGTGCCTCACATGAAGTGAGGTCATTCGATGTTTGCACACGACGTGCCGACCTTAATCGAACATCCGCCAAATACCTCCTCGGCTTTGCTGTGGGGTCTCACCCGGCCCGCTGTTTCCTCCGGAGTCTCGCACCTACCGCTCCAATCAACAACTTACGGTGAATTTTCATCAGAGAAAATATTCATATCGACAATCTTTGAATAGCATTCTATGAAATGATTTTATTTTTTCCAACCGGAATGCTGGCCCACTTTGGTGTATTATGATCGATTTTGGCTACAACAATGGTCATGTCGTCCTCAATATTCCCAGACCGCGTACGTATCACCTCTTCCATGATCAAGTCCGCGATTTCCTGGGGATCGGTCGTTTCCATTTCTCTTATTTTCCGCTTCATCCACGCGTCATGATTTCCGATATGGCGAGGGCCTTCGAAGACACCATCACTCATCATGATTAATAAATCCCCTGCCTTCAACTGATCCGAGACGACATCGACATCGAACTCTTGCAGTATCCCCATCGGCAGATTGCTTGCCTCTATTTTTAATATTTTATCCCCTCTTTTAACAAAACTCGGTGTTGACCCGATTTTCAGGAATTTGACCGAAGCATCCTGCAGGTCAATCATGGCAAGATCCAGTGTTGAGAAGATTTCATCCGTAGTCCTTAAGGAAAGAATGGAATTTATCGATTTGATCGCGACTTTCTCTTCTATGCCAGATTGAAGGATCTTTTGAAGCAGCCTCAACGTCTCATTCGATTCAATATGTGCCCGTTCGCCATTTCCCATTCCATCACTAATGGCAACGGCATATTTCCCGGGTCCAAGCTCAATCATTGAGTAGCAGTCTCCTGAGACCAGCCCTCCCCCTTTTGCGGCATGTGCTGCACCTGTTTCCACAACAAATGCCTTTGCCGACCTAAAGGTGACCTGGCAGCTGTCGCTGCGAAGCTTTGCACACTCTTCCCTTTGGACAATAATGGATTCTCCTGTGATATCCGACAGCATCGGTGCAATCAATTTTTCACATTCCCCCATCCCGTTGCAGGATGGGAGTGTCATATCTATATCTACATTCCCCTGTTCAAGCGAATATATCTCTACTTGGTCGATCTCGATTCCAAAGTCTTCAAGTGCTTCTAAAATCAACTCTTCCTGTTTGTAGTGATTCTCCCTCTCTCTTTGGATTTCACGTGCAAAATCTCCCATGACTTCGGATACCCCTTGAAGCTGATCTGCAACCAGCTTCCGGCTTTCTTGAACCTGTTTCTTCAGCTGCTGATTGGCGTGGAAATACATGAATTCCCTTTGGATGGCATCATGCACTTTTTTCGGCTTCACACAATGCTTTTCCAATTCACGGGTCATTTTGGGACTAAGAGCTTCATTACCAGAATCAACTTCATACATCACTTCCTTCATCAGCTGATAAGTTTCTTCAAAATTCCTGCTCCAGCAGTGGTCCTTTTTAAAGCAAGTCTGACACGTCTTTTCCGTTACATTGCTAAGGAAAAAATCAAGCTCCCTTTCTTCATACTCCGGATCATCGATTTCATCATACTGCGTAAAGCTTTTGGATAGAGCTTGAAATACTGAAGAAAACTGTTCAACACGATTGGCAGTCACATCCCTTATTTTCCTCATATATTGCTGCTGTTCCTGAGCATACTCCGGCGTCCCGGGAATATACTTCGCTAGTTTCAGTGCCAAATTCTGTGGGGTCAAATATAAGAGGAATACGGCAGCAAAACTCTCATATACGGTCTTTAGCAGCGAACTGTCACTTTCCCCATACATTCCGATCAACAGTGTGGCAATGATCAGACCAATGGCTGTCCCTGTCCTTTTCCCCTCCTTTAACAATCCCCCGAGTAATCCTGAAAAGGCAAGCAGGCTCATTTGATAAAAGCTTGATACATTGGCAAGACTGAAGATGAGACCGGTCACTACCCCAACAGTTGAGCCGACAGTCGCCCCTGCCACAAAAGCGAATAATAGGACAAGATATCTAGACAGGATGTGTTCTACAGATAGATTGTAAAGTGACCAGCCTATCGTCCCCGTCATGACAGAGGCAAGCATAATGATTAAACTGATGACCTCCTCCGTTTTCAAAGATTTTTTTCTCTTATTAATGGATAACAAAGGGATGCTCTGCATAAAGATGAGAGTAAGGATGAACGTCAAGGATGCTTCGACCCCTGTCATCACCCCGTCATACACTGTGATGGTCTGCCCTTGCTGAATATATAAAAATGCGCATTTTACGATAAACGATGTACCAAGCACGTAAAATGGCAGGGATTTTATTTCATTTTTAATAAATTTCTTCGTTGTCCGAAAAGCGATAAGAAATAATGTGCTCAGCATAAACGTAAGGACTATATTACCGATCGATAATGTCAGCGATCCCGCCAATACACCCAGCAAGGCAAGTGGTGCCTTATCTTTCCTCAATAAATATACAGCTGCAAAAAAAGGCAGGGAAAATGGCGTCAAATGGGACAGGATCAATGCTCTTCCCAACAGAAATCCAATAAGGATCAAAATGATGCCCTTTTGGAAAAACATCACCTCGAGTTTCATCTGCAAACGATGAATCCCTTTTGAAATCCCGATTTTAGTATCTTCAAGGTTTACATTCCCTACCGGCTCCATTAAGGTCCGCTCCGCTTTTTCCATCCCTCATACACTCCCCATTCGTATTCGTTGCTGTTTATTATAAAATGGACAAGCTTCAAAGTTTGTCAAAATGAGGAGTTGAATTGTAAGAAAAGTTCGACTTCTTTTTTTCGAAATCTGATTATCCTACTTTTTTTTACAAATCTTACACCGAACATGAATTCCTATAAACAGCTTTAATCCCCACGATATCAGTGGTTATAAAAGGAAATAAATTAAACGACATTTTTCTAGAAAAATTATTGACATCCTTCTCATGTGTATGTATTATAGACATTGTGCTTTTAAGAAATCATTTTTTATGGCGGCGTAGCTCAGCTGGCTAGAGCGTACGGTTCATACCCGTGAGGTCGTGGGTTCGATCCCCTCCGCCGCTACCATAATTAATATTCATGGCCCGTTGGTCAAGCGGTTAAGACACCGCCCTTTCACGGCGGTAACACGGGTTCGAATCCCG
>NZ_RCVZ01000021.1:20541-56519 GCF_003668575.1 Falsibacillus albus
TGGCGCAAAAGATCAAAGCTTAGGAATCCAAGTGGTTCCAACAGCTTTGATCTTTTTTTGTTAAATTTCGCCGCACGGTCCCCCTTCACAGCAATCCTTTCGGATTTTCGCATCAACTGCTCCAATTAAAATCAGTTGAGAAAACAGCCAAACAAAAAAGAGCTGCCATTCACGATGGAATGGCAGCTCTTTTTATCTTTCTCCAATAAAAACTCTGTTGGAACCTGCTATATGATGATAGACAGCAAGTTAACCTCGTCTAGCACCTCGACCTCCACGCTTTGATTCCGTGTGGCGCTTCAAAGATGACAAACGGTCTTCGCTGTCTTTTAAGAAACGAGCCATTTTTTGCTCAAAGTTTTCTTTCGTACGGAAGTCGTTTTGTCTGTTGTTGCGCTGACGTTGAGGTGGGCGTTGTTGAGATTGTTCTTTCGCTTTACGAATGGACAAGCCAATCTTCCCATCTTTCTCAACATTTATTACTTTAACGGTCACTTCATCGCCAACTTTTAAATGCTCGTTGATATCCTTGACATAATTGTCAGCGACCTCACTGATGTGTACTAGACCAGTTGTACCCTCCGGCAGCTCCACAAACGCTCCAAAATTAGTGATGCCGGTTACCTTACCCTGTAACTTGCTGCCTACTTCGATCGACATAAAAAAATTGTTCCTCCTTAATAATTTAGAAAATCAAACTTACTATATATTATATCGGACCTGAAAAAAGAGTGTCAACATGACTACTCTTTATCCTTATCTTCTTTTGATTCAGGTATGTGGAAAATAATTTCACCTTTTTCCGATAAAAAATACTGGCTTCTCGCCAGCTTGGCGATATAATCATCATCATTTAATTTGACAACTTGGTCCTTAAGAATGGATTCCTTCTTTTTTAATTGGGCCAATTGTTTTTCCACTTTCGCTCGTTCAGCTTTTTTCTCTTCAAGCTTGGAACCTTGGGAAATAAGGGATGTGATCAAAAACCAGGCAGTAGCAGCTGCTACGATTGCAAATAAACTCAGCCTGCGAATCAGAAGTTTTCTCTGTCTGGAAGCCGCTTGAGTTTTTTGTTCATGTTGTTGGACGTATGAATTTTGCATCGAAGTCACTTTTCTTTTTTTGGCACCCATCCCCAAGCCTCCTCATTTATTTTGGTTCATTTTTATCTTTTTTCCATGAATTAATCATATTACTTAATTTATTCTTAATTTGTTTGGATTTTCCTGCAAAATAATTATATAACTTCTCGACGGATTTTTTAATCTTTTTCGGCATAAGACCCCAAAATATTTTTAAAATCCAAAATACGGGCTTCCAAATCACCCTTAAAAGCCATAATAGTACGAGAAGAATGATTTTCACAAGAGACCAAAGACCTTTTAACAAAGCCATAATAATGGATATTAGCACGAATAGCATCCATCTGATTGGCCTCACCAGCAGCAATTGTAGGCTTTTGACAAAAAAACGGTAAATTCGGACGACAACTTTAATGAATGTCTCCAGTATCCGCAAATAAATCGTTTTGAACATGGCTTGATAGGCAGCATAACCGCAGATCAAGGCAAGAAAAATATAAAAGCGGATTTCTCCAAAATTCACCAGATAAAGCACATAAAAGGTCGCTAAGCCAAAAAACAGCCAAAACAGGACATCATTGATAAAAACAAGCCACCGTTTTCTCGTCCCTCTTTTCAGGAATCGGCTATAGGTGTCCAGAGCTGCACCAAAAAAGCTTCCCATGGCAATCATGGCAAGCATGGTGCAAAACTGAGTAGTGAGGCTCATCGTCATCGGAACAGCTTGCTAAAGAAGCCTTTAGCCTTCTCCCCATGCTGTTCGTCCAAATAGACGATGTCATACACTTTTCCTTTGATCGAGACGATTCCTTTATCCACGTCAAGATTTTTCATCTGGAGGTTTTGTCCGCGAACCGACAAAAAACCCATGACTGTTTCCAGAAGGAATTCCTCATTATCAAAGCTTTCAACTTGTTTTACACCCGTAATGTCCAACAGCTTGCGCCCCCGCATGATCACATCATGATCCTGCACAGTCGTTTTATTCGAAGACCCCGCATCATAATAGTTATTCATTCTATCCCCCACCTTCACATAGTACAGGCTTATTTGTACAAGTGTATGTGCAGGGGAACCATATTAGAACAATGAAAAGCGGAGGCAACCCGTTCATTCACTATACCCTCTAGCTGGATGTATAAACTTATTGCTCCCCTAGTCTTTCTTCCTTTACGATGGAGTACATATTCGCTGCTTCTTCTTTCCTTGTTGTTTCCTGAAGCATTTCCACCTTAGCCGTGACAAGCCTTTGGCCAAAGCGGATTTGAAGCTCGTCCCCAACCTTTACCGTGGAACTGGCCTTCGCGGTCTGACCGTTGATTTCAATCCTTCCCTGATCAGCCACTTCCTTCGCCAACGTTCTCCGTTTGATCAATCTCGAGACCTTTAAAAATTTATCCAACCGCATAGTTGTCATGATCCTCTCTCCTTGTCATTCAAATTTCTTTGCTTCATTCCACCAATGATCCAATTCCTCCAAACTGAAATCGGTAAAAGCTTTGCCGCTTTGTCTCACTTTTTCTTCAATATACGAAAAACGGCGATAAAACTTCATATTTGCAGATAATAGCGCTTCCTCTGGGTGAATCTTGTAAAACCTTGCAACATTGATCAAGGAAAACAGTACATCCCCAAACTCCTTCAACCTTCTTGATTGATTTCCATTCTCTGCTTCTTCCTCAAATTCCTGCAGCTCTTCTTTGACTTTTTCCCAAGCATCCTCTTTTTCATCCCAATCAAAGCCCACTTTGGCAGCTTTTTTCTGGTATTCATAGGCAGTCAGCATCGCTGGCTGTCCTTTCTCTGAAGATGTCAGGATCGATTCGGTCTTTTGTTCTCCAGCTTTTTCTGCCTGCTTAATTTTATCCCAGTTGCTCAGGACGGCATGTTCATCCTCCGCTTCCACATCCCCGAATACATGTGGATGCCTTCGGACCATTTTTTCAGAGATCCCTTTAATAACATCATCGATGGAGAACATCCCTTCATCTTCTCCGATTTGCGCATGGAGCAGGACCTGCAGCATTACATCGCCTAATTCTTCAATCATGTGGTCAATGTCATCATTGTCGATTGCTTCCAGCAGCTCGTATGCTTCTTCGATTAAATATTTTTTCAGCGATTGATGGGTTTGTTTTTTATCCCATGGACAGCCATTTGGCCCCCTAAGCTGCGCAATGATATTTCTGAAGGTCGAAAACTCGCTGTAGGTCTCCTCAAGACGTTCCACAGGCCGTACATATACCGTAGTAAGATTGTTCAAAGTCACTTGCCGGTCAAGTTCAAAAAGAGGGATCGTCGAAACTTGTTCATCCGGGCTCCCCGCAGCCGTCACGATGGATACAGGATGCTCAGCCGGGAACTTTTCCATCAGCGTCAGTTTTACTTCGGAAGCGATGAACGCATCATAGACCTGTCCAATCATGATATGCTGGTCCATTTTTACTGATTCACGACTCAGCGCCGTTCCGTCCAAAAGCTGAAACCCTTCAATCGGATCGATTTTGACAGCCGTCAATAGTGGATCGATGAAGCTTTGCCCTCCTTTGATGGAAACTTCGACTCCATTATCCCCTGCTTGTTGTAGCAGCAGTTGGACAGTACGTTCAGCAACCAATGGATGGCCGGGCACAGCATACACGATGGCCCCTTTGTTCTGGGCTTCCGAAAATAGCCTCTGTACGATTTCTTCATACACGGCTTCGAAGCGATCATGCTTTTCATAAATGTAATCAAACGACTCATAGTTGAACCCTTCCTTTTCAAGTTCCGCTACGACCGGGTGCTCCTTCGTCCTTAAATACACATCTTCCGCTTCCTTCAATAGCTTGTAGATCCCTAGCGGAAGCTGCTCAAGGTCTCCAGCACCCAAACCTATTATTGAAATTTTGTTCACGATTATTCGACTCCTAACGTTTTTTCCGTGTTTGTATCGATAATAGTTTACTGCCCAACGGCAGTAGAAGCAGTTCCTCTTCGGCCAATATGCTCCTTCTTATAATGACATAGACATAAACCGCTCCTCCAATTAAAACCCCTCCAAAGGATAATAAGACCGAAAACACCCTTTCAGATTCAAAGAGGGACTGTAGAGGAGATGCGGCCCATAGCCATAGACGCAGGACTGCCATCATCAAAAGGACAGAGATCCCTGTTTTGACGTAAAAAACAGGTGATGCAAATGATTGCCCAAAAATGCTTTTCATTTTCAAAACCAATAATACAACAATGACGGAGAGGGCAAAAACTGTTGCAAAAGCCGCTCCTCGAGTGCCGAATGCACTTGCAAAAATCACATTTCCGACATATTTGACCACAATCCCCAAAAGGATATATTTAGTCGGTGCATAGGAATATCCCAACCCTTGTAAAATCCCAAGGAGTGTCAAAATCATGGATGTAAACAATATGGACAGCGAAAAAATCCTTAAAACGGCTGTTCCATCACTATTTTCAAAAAGCATCGTATTGACCGGCTCAAGAAGCATCATCAATCCGACGGTGGCGGCTAGGCCAACAACGATGCTGATTTTCCAAGCAATGGTCACTTTTGCTTTCACCGCTTCACCGTCCCCCTTTTTATAAGCGCTTGTTACGAGCGGTACCAGCGTCAAAGAAAGCGACGTCGCCACGACCGTGCCAAGCTGGACCAGAGGCTGCCCCCTGTCGTAGATGCCTTTAATCTGCTTGGCTTCCAATTCTGCTATGCCGTGTTTGATCAATGTCGAATACAGGCTAAGGGAATCCACCATTTGCAGTAATATAAGCAGCATCCCGCTGATACATATCGAAGCTCCTTGGAAGAGAAGCATTTTCCCCCAACTCCAGTGAATATGAAATGGTTTGGAGCGGAGGGAGAATATATCCGTGTTTCTCTTGACCCATACGAAAGTGAATAACACCAGAATGGCGGATATCCCCCCAGTCAGGGACCCAAACATGGCCCCTCCTCCTGTTATGTAGAGCGACTTTCCACTCCTTATTAAGACAGTCGAAAATAACAGGATCGTTGCAACCCGGACAATTTGTTCGATCACTTGTGAAACCGCTGTCGGGAACATGTTTCCGATTCCTTGAAAATACCCCCTGAAAACAGATAAAAAAGGCAAAAGCAAAAATGAAATCGAAATAATTTTTATTAATGGGGTCAACTTGCTGTCTCCCATCACTTTTGCAAGGGATGAAGACCCAAAATAAAACACGATAAATAAGGCTATTCCAACCGCGGCTAAAAACAAAAATGCCGTTTGGATCATTTCCTTCATTTTTTTTACATCCTGGTCTACTTCATTTTGTGCGATCAGTCTTGAAATGATCACGGGAAATCCATATGTCGAGAGAGCAAGCGCGATTCCATAAATCGGATATATTTGCTGATATATGTAAAAACCTACATCCCCCACAATATTCTGAAAGGGTACACGATAAATGGCGCTTAATATTTTCGTGATAAAGGCTGCTGCGGTCAAAATCATAGCCCCTCTAAAAAGCTGTCTTGAATCAACTTGAGGCAAAGAAACGTCTCCATCCTTCCATCTAATCTCATAATTCATTGTATTATAGCACACAAAATGAGTCTAATCGCTTTACCGTTTTTGCCAGCCGGAGTCTGCGACTCCAGTCTTTGAGAAAGCACCCATAAAAAAGAAGGATTGCCGATTGGCAATCCTTGTCCAGGCCACGATTATTGTTCCATTTGTCGAGCTAAAAACCCTGCTGCGGTTTCAACTGCTTTTTGCTCCACTTCACCGACGGTTTGATCCTTGGAGTAAATCACTACTCCTCCAATCGGATCTCCATTTGCGACGATCGGAGCAATCGTATAAGAATTCATTTCTTCTTCGTGGCCATCTACTAGAGCAGCTTGTCCTTGCTGTGTCACAAGCACAGAGTTGCGTTCATCCATTGTTTTCTCTAACAATTCACTTACATTTTTGTTTAGGTACTCCTTTTTGGATCCGCCAGCTACAGCTATCACTGCATCACGGTCGCAAATAAGAACCGGGTTCCCTAAACTGTCATATAACGCTTCTGCATATTCTTTTGCAAAATCACTAAGCTCGCTGATTGGAGAGTATTTCTTCAGAATGACTTCTCCATCGCGGTCAACGAAAATTTCCAGTGGATCTCCTTCGCGAATACGTAGGGTTCTGCGAATTTCCTTCGGAATAACGACGCGCCCTAAATCATCAATTCGACGAACTATACCAGTTGCTTTCATCTTATGTTGCCTCACTTTCATCAGATGATTTTATTTGGCAATAATTTGGCAGGTGCTGCGCCAATTTATTACCATTTTGAGATTAGTATCTTTAATCTGGGAAGTTCTATACACTTTCAGATAATTTTTCTGCTCATTCAAAGATGTGGTAAAAAAGGTTAATCATTCCATACGATTTAAGCAGTTGTATTTCTCTATTCCCGCCTAGAGTTCTATTAAAACATAAAAACGATTACAGTTTGGTTACAATCAGAGTAAACTTAGTTTACGGACGTTGCCGTACGCTTCGCCTGTTCCAGGTTCTTCGTCAGCTCAAACACCGTCTTGAACCATTTTTCGACACCGATGCCTTTCACTTGAAGCGACACTTTCAATTTATTTCCATCCATTCCGAGGCCGACCATTCTTCCGAATTGATTGCATATCTCGAAAACTTTGGAACCATCTATTTCAGCGGTTCCTTGTTCAGACATAATCATATTGATCGTCTGTTTCGACTGCTTGATGGATTCAAGCTTGATCCGGGCTGCGTATACTTTTATTTCGGCAATGGAAAATAAATATTCGACCTGCTTAGGATAATCGCCGAAGCGGTCAACCATTTCTTCTTTTAATTCCTCGATTTCCTCAAAGGTCGACAATGCCCGGAATCGTTTGTACATTTCAATTTTTTGATTGCCGTCCGGAATGTAAGAATCCGGTAAATATGCGTCGATATCCAATTCGATTTCAAACGATGGAGCGACGGATTTTTTATCGATATCGCCCTTCCGCTCCTCAATCGCTTCTTTCAGCATTTGAGAATACAAATCAAATCCGACTGAATCGATGAATCCGTGCTGTGCAGCCCCCAAGAGATTCCCTGCTCCCCGGATCGTCAAATCTCTCATTGCGATTTTGAAGCCGGACCCGAGCTCCGTGAATTCTTTTATCGCCTGAAGCCTCTTTTCAGCTACTTCGCTCAGCACTTTATCTTTACGATACGTAAAATACGCATAAGCAACACGGTTCGAGCGTCCAACCCTTCCACGCAATTGGTATAGCTGGGAAAGGCCCATTCGATCGGCATCATAGACGAGAAGCGTATTTACATTCGGGATATCGACTCCTGTCTCAATGATCGTCGTCGTGACCAATACATCATACTCACCGTCCAGGAATGCTAAAATGACAGATTCCAATTCGTTCTCGGTCATTTGGCCATGAGCATAGGTGACCCTTGCATCAGGGACCAATGCAGATATCTCATCAGCCTTCCGCTCAATATCCTCTACTCGATTATATAAGAAGTACACTTGCCCATTTCGCGCCAATTCACGTTCAATCGCTTCCCTGGCTAATCCGCCGTTATACTCCATGACATAGGTTTGTACCGGGAAACGGTTCTCCGGAGGTGTTTCGATGACGGACAAATCACGGACCCCAAGCATGGACATATGAAGCGTCCGAGGGATCGGAGTGGCAGTAAGCGTCAGTACATCGATGTTCGTTTTCAGCTTTTTGATCTTCTCTTTATGAGTGACGCCAAAACGCTGTTCTTCATCAATGATCAATAATCCGAGGTCATGATATTGCACATCCTTGGATAATAAACGATGTGTGCCGACCACTACATCGACAGTTCCATTCTTCAGGCCTTTTGTCGTTTCCGTTTGCTGCTTTTTGGACCGGAACCTGCTTAACAGGCCAATATTGATCGGAAAATCTTGAAATCGGTCTTTGATGGTTTCGTAATGCTGTTGTGCCAGGATCGTCGTCGGCACCAATATCGCCACTTGTTTCCCGTCCATCACAGCTTTGAAGGCTGCCCGGATGGCTACTTCAGTCTTGCCGTACCCCACGTCGCCGCATAATAGACGATCCATCGGACGCTCTCGTTCCATATCGCGCTTAATTTCTTGAATGGAGCGCAATTGATCTTCGGTTTCTTGATATGCAAAAGAAGTTTCAAATTCACGCTGCATATCCCCGTCCGGAGAGAACGTGTAGCCTTTGGAAGCCTCCCTTTCTGCATACAGCTTAATCAAATCGTCTGCAATATCCTGTACAGATGATTTGACTTTATTTTTGACCCGCTTCCACTCAGATCCGCCTAACTTGTAGAGCTTTGGTTCTTTTCCTTCGGACCCTACGAATTTCTGCACAAGTTCAATTTGTTCAACCGGTACATAAAGCTTATCGCTTCCTTGATATTTGATGTTCAGGTAATCTTTGTGCACACCATTGATATCAAGCGTTTCAATCCCTAAATATTTTCCGATTCCATGATTGACATGGACGACGTAGTCCCCCACTTTGAGCTCCGAATAACTTTTGATTCTTTCGGCGTTGGACAGCTTCTGCCTGCGAGGCGATTTTTTGGAAGTCTTTTTATTAAAAAGCTCTTCTTCCGTCAAGACGGCAAGCTTCATCATCGGCAATTCAAAGCCGGCATGCAGATTCCCTTCAACGATCTGAACTTTTTTATCCAAAATTTTATGATCATCATCGACAACGGCTGCTTCAATATCATAATCAGCCAACACTTGATGCAGCTTCTTCTTGCGTTGAGCAGTCGGTCCAAGGACCACTACAGTATATTTTCCCTTTTTCCAGCGCTCTACCTCAGATTTAAGGACATTCAGCTGTCCATGGAAATTCTGCATTTGCTTGCAGGTGAAATTAAAAATATTTTCAGGGCTGGTATTGGGAATATGCTTCAAAAATAGAGACATATATAGTCTGGACATCGGCGTTCTAGCTATGACCTTGGACAAATTCTGCGAGACTTCGAGGTCATGTACGATCTGGCCTTCTTCAAGCAAGGAGGTGTACCAGTCAGCCTCCTCTTTTTCCAAGGAATCATTCATTTCCTGGATCCTGCTGTACTCATCCAATATCAATAAACTATTTGCCGGGGCATATTCTAGCAAACTACCAGCATGATCATACGCGATAGATAGGTATTTAAAAATCTGCTCCGGCTTTTGTCCATTGCGCAGCTTTTCTAAATCATAGCCGATGTTTTGTGAAAGCAATTCCTTCGACTTCTGGTTTTTAACCTTTTTTAGGCTATTTGTGAGCCCTTTCTCAAGCTTTTCCAAAATCGAAACCAAATGCTCTGATTCCAGAGGCGTTTCCGTTGCAGGACCGATATGAATCCCTTTCATTTTTTCCTTAGATCGCTGATCCTCCACAGAAAAGGTGCGTATCGAATCGATTTCCGTATCGAAAAGCTCAATTCGGATAGGATCAGTTTCCGTTAATGGATAGATGTCCAAAATACCTCCGCGGATGCTGAAATCTCCAGGTGCACTGACCATATCATTTCGGACATACCCCATTGTAATCAACTGCTGCAGCACTTCATTCAGATCGATATCCGAACCTAGTTCAAAATGAATTTGATGTTTCTTCCAAACCGTTGGTGGTGGAAGCATTTTGCGCATTCCTGCCATTGGCACAATGAATATGCCTTTCTTCCCCGCACTCATGGCATTTAACGTCTCAATCCTCTGCGCTTTTAATTCCGGGCTGGCAATACTGATTTCTGCTGCGATAAGCTCATTGGCAGGGTATAAAAATAGGTGATCCTCGGAAACAAGATTCATCAGATCATCATAAAGCTTCTGCGCCTGCAAAAGATTATGCGTAGCTACGATGATAGAACGATCGGTTTCTTGGAATATCCCTGCCATCAACATCGCACGTGATGAACCGGAGAGACCGGCTACCAGCTGTTCCCTTAGACCTTCCTCCACACCGGTGGCAATCGATTGAATTTCTTCATGTTGAAAAAATAAGGTTTGCAAACCCTTCACTGTCAAGTCCTCCCCCTTCTGAGGGTAAAAAAACATGCTCTACCCAAACAGAAAAATGCTTTGGAGTCAATTCGCCCAAAGCTCTTACTGGATTAAATAATCATATTCATGTAAACCAGGATTACGCTCAAGCGCTTCCTGACAATCTTCGCAAATCGATGTTATTTGGATGTCCCCGCTGTCTTCGTAAGAAACCATTTCCTGTCTCTCTATATCAGATAGTTTATGCAGTCCGAGCTGCTCTGTATGAACAGAAAGTTTATTTAAACTTCCGATGCGGGTGCCGCAATGACGGCAAATATAATGAATGGCCATCATGCCCCTCCTTATGCACGTTTTAAATTTATTATGAACGTGATAAGAAGGAGTTATTCATGATCGCCTAATTAAATTGATTCATCACTTCTAAGAATGGTTTTTCAAGCCATGATTCACAAGCATCTGCACATGTTTTCACAACGTGCTCCATTTCCGCCCAATCCTCTTTGGAAAACCTGCCCAGAACGTAGTCCGGAACAGCCATCCCTGCCGGCGGCCGGTTGATGCCGATGCGGATCCGATTGAAGTTTTGCGTCCCCATATGGGCGATCGTCGATTTGATGCCATTATGTCCACCTGCGCTTCCCTTTTGCCTTAAACGGATTTTTCCAACCGGCAAATCGAGGTCATCATAGATCACGACCAATTCCTCTAAAGAGATATCGTAGTAATCCATGATCGCACCGATGCTTTCACCGGATAAGTTCATATACGTAAGTGGCTTCAACAAAATGAACTTTTCACCATTTCTATGGATGATGGAAAACATCCCGTTAAATTTGGACTGAAAAGAAGCACCGAATCTGCTGGCAAGCTCATCAATCACTTCAAACCCGATGTTATGCCTTGTTTTATCAAACCGCGGACCGGGATTCCCCAAACCAACGATTAATTTCATCACTAAACACCTCGATTTCACACATACCATAAATATAGCAGAAAGAACTGAAAATCGGAAGCGGCTTAGTCAGAGGCGGTGGAATTGCAGGACAAATCCCCTTAAACCTGCCACATGATGAAGATGGGCGAATCAAAGTGACTTATCGTAAATGTGCGGAAGGAAGCGTGACGGGTTGATGCTGTGCCATTCTGCTGTTTTGGGGGCGGACACTCCCAAACAGGACCATCATGGCTCTTTTGCTACCATTTCGACAAAGACACTCCAGCAACAGGAGCGATTCCTGCTCTTTTGCTACCCAATGCAGTCCTCTGCGCCCATGAAAAGGAGATATCTCATACCAAGCCCTTTTAAAGGTACAAACATTTATTGAGTTCCATACGTCCACTATAAAAAAGGACTGCCTATAGCCGGCAGCCCTTTCTGGTTATCGGGTATACCTTTATTCTTCTTCGCTTTCCTCGCTTGCTTCCGTTTCGCGGCCTTCTTCGTTTTCAGGAACCCCCGCTTCTTGTTCTTCACCGGTGCTGATTTCTTCCTCTTGTCGAGGAGCCAGGATAGAGGCGATCGTTTCATCATCTTCATGATTGATGGTTACTGAATAGTTGCCTTTAATATCACCGATGGAAAGCGTATCGCCAACCTCCAAGCCAGCAACGTCTACCTGGATCGATTCAGGGATTTCGTTCGGCTTCGCTGTTACGGATACTTCATGCAGTGGCTGCTGCATGACTCCTCCATCCTTGACACCAGGAGCTTCGCCAACTAGCTCAACACGGACATCTGCATCAATTTCAGATGACATGTCGACAGCCAGGAAGTCCGCATGCACGATTTCATTTTTAATTGTATCTTCTTGATATTCACTCAGAATGACATTTTGCTTGTTTCCTGAGAAGTTTAATGAGATTACGCCATTTCGGCCTACTTCACGAATGGTTTTGATAAATTCTGCACTTTCAACATATATAGGTGTGTTTTCAACTTTATGTCCATAAACCACTGCTGGGAAGTTTCCTTCCGAACGGAGTTTTCGTAAATCAGATTTTTTAAATCTCTCTCTTTTTTGAGCATTTAATACTGAAGTCATAATAAAAACGTCACCTTCCTCAACTAGTATATAAACGTATTATCTACACATTTCCCTCATTAAGATTCGTTTAAACATCTTTTTTTATACATGAGTCTGCTCCAGTCAACTCCACGAAATGATTGTTTACGACTTTTAAACACAATCTGTAAGAAGGACAAGCATTCCACAAAAAAAGACCGGCGCTTATACGCCAGTCTCGGTTATTTATATAAATCAATCGAAAAGTGTACTCACAGATTGGTGCTCATGAACACGGATGATCGCTTCACCGATCAATGGTGCCACTGAACGCTCGACGATTTTTCCTGTTTTCTTTTCATCTGCCAAAGAAATGGAATTCGTGACGACCAATTCTTTAATGGAGGAATTATTGATACGGTCTATTGCAGGTCCAGAAAGAACTGGGTGTGTACAGCAAGCATACACTTCCTTCGCTCCATTTTCGACAAGGGCATTTGCCGCCAGTGTGATAGTACCTGCTGTATCTATGATGTCATCAATCAATATCGCTACCTTGCCTTCAATATTCCCGACAATATTCATTACCTCAGCAACATTCGGCTTTGGACGACGCTTATCAATAATCGCAATCGGTGCTTTTAAACGTTCTGCCATTTTACGTGCACGAGTAACACCGCCGTGATCCGGGGAAACAATTACAACATCATCTTGGAAATTCTTGTTTTCAAAGTAGTCCGCAAGAATTGGCACACCCATCAAATGATCGATCGGGATATCGAAAAAGCCTTGGATTTGCGGTGCATGTAAATCCAATGTAATGACGCGCGTAGCTCCAGCTGTTTCCAATAGATTGGCAACCAACTTTGCCGTAATCGGCTCACGAGCTCTCGCTTTTCGGTCCTGGCGTGCATACCCATAATACGGGATGACGATATTAATGGTTTTGGCTGAAGCACGTTTCAATGCATCAACCATAATAAGCAATTCCATTAGATGTTCATTTACCGGAAGGCTAGTGGATTGAATGACGTACACGTCGCAGCCGCGAATACTTTCTTCAATGTTAATCTGTATTTCGCCATCACTGAAACGTGTAACGGAGCATTTCCCCAAGTCCACGCCTACAACATTGGCAATTTCTTCTGCAAGTGCCTTGTTGGAGTTAAGCGAGAATATTTTCAGATTTGGATCACGATATTGGTTAGACATGATGGACCTCCAGTTTATTTCTTCAAATTTAGTTTTTGAACGTAGTTTTCCTTATTCACTTGACGCGCCCTTGCAACAGATAAAGCTTCGCCAGGAACATCCTCCGTGATTGTTGAACCTGCTGCTACATACGCGCCTTTACCGATTGTGACAGGGGCAACCAGATTTGAGTTGCATCCGACAAATACACCATCTTCGATCTTGGTCAAGAATTTATTCTTCCCATCATAATTAACGGTAATGGAGCCGCAGCCTAAATTCACATCACTGCCAACTTCTGCATCCCCGATATAGCTTAAATGAGATGCTTTACTACCCTTGCCAAAAACCGATTTTTTTATTTCAACAAAATTTCCGATCTTTACTTCATCATGAATATCTGATTGAGGACGAATATGCGCAAACGGTCCAATTTTCACATCTTGCCCGATAGAGCTATCGTGTGCAACAGATTGTTTAATCACCGTATTGCTGCCTATTTCGCAATTTTGAATTTCTGTATTTGGACCAATCTGACAATCTTCACCGATAATGGTATTTCCACTTAATACGGTACCAGGATAAATCACCGTATCCCTTCCGATTTCAACGTCAGCCCCGATATACGTGTTAGCAGAATCGATAAAAGTTACGCCATTTCGCATATGTTTTTCATTGATGCGCTTTTTCATGATGCGCTCTGCCTCAGATAATGCAACACGATCATTGACGCCAAGGGTTTCTTCAAAATCTTCCGTTTGATACGCTGAAACGATTTCTCCCTGCTCTTTAAGGATTTCGATGACATCCGGAAGGTAGTATTCTCCTTGTGAATTATCGTTCGATACGTTTTCAAGCGCTTGAAACAATGCTTGATTGTCAAAACAATAAGTTCCGGTATTGATTTCTTTTACTTTTCTTTCTTCATCACTGGCATCTTTATGTTCAACGATTTTTTCAACATGACCTTCTTCATTGCGAATGATGCGGCCATAGCCAGTAGGATCATTGGCGTGGGCCGTTAAGATTGTAGCTTTTGCGCCTTGACCTTGATGAAGCTGAATCAATGCTTCCATCGTACTTGCTTTGATAAGTGGAGTGTCGCCGCAGACAACCAGCGTTACACCTTCTTGACTGCCTAAAACATTCTTTGCCTGCATGACTGCGTGAGCAGTTCCAAGCTGTTCTTCCTGCAGAGCAAATTCACTTTTGCCTTCAAGCTGGGACTGAACGAGTTCGGCTCCATGGCCAACGATTGTGACCGTCTTATTGATATCAAGCTCTGAAATTTGGTCGACAACATGCTCAACCATTGGCTTTCCGCAAACTGGATGTAGAACTTTATATAATTTTGACTTCATTCTTGTTCCTTGACCTGCCGCTAATATTACGGAGAATCTTTTCATGTTTGTCATATACGGTCCTCCAATAATCCTTTTTGTCCATAAAAAATATATCTCAAAAACTCCATCATTTCAAGGATTCATATAAAAGTACAAGATTTTGTCAAGGGATATTCTTCAAAAATGAGGGGAAGACCGGAGACATTCTCAGAAAAAAAGAGCCTTACGTTGGAGTAGGCTCTTGTTGCAAATATTCTTTTAGGACGCACCTGCTTCTTCTAATTCCATTTCTTCAAGTTCTCCTAAACGGTGATACTCTGTTAAAACAGCTTCTTGAATCTTGCCGCGTGTACCAGAATTGATCGGGTGGGCAATGTCGCGAAACTCGCCATCCGGCGTACGTTTGCTTGGCATCGCTACAAATAGGCCATTGTTCCCATCAATCACACGAATATCATGGACAACAAATTCATTATCCAACGTAATTGATGCAATCGCTCTCATTCTTCCGTCAGTATTAACACGGCGTAATCTTACGTCTGTAACTTCCATTCTGTTCACCACCTTTTCCCTAGCTGAATCTAGTTAATGTATTCAACGAAACTTCGCATAATCCTTCTTGAATTGTAAAATTTTTTAAAAAATTTAAAGAAAAGCGAAGGTGGGTTGATCAGATGCGAAGACATTGGACTGAAGCACCGCGATATATGGGAAACACGAAGGGCGGCAAGCGATTCGATGTTGACTTATCGTAAGCGTGCTGAGGGAAATCTCACAGCCTCTAACTGCCGGAGCCGGACATGAAGAGAAGCAGAACCAGCTTGATCGGAAGTGAAAAGATGGGAAAATCAGCTTAGTACAAAATATGCGAGATACGAGATACAAGAATCCAAAAGAGCTGCATCGAATGAATCATGTCTTAATGTAAAAACATTGAGGGCGTCAAAGTGCATTGAGGAAATGGTCGATTTTTGTCGTTTAGCCGATATATTAATGAATTCGATTGATATATCCAAATTTCGGCTGATATATCGTGTAAATTGACCAATATAATGAAATTTCGACTGATATTCCAGGGAAATCGGCTGATAAAATTTCCAACTGTCCAAAATAATAAGTTAATTTTAATTTTTTTGGCCGAATCATTGTGAACAAACTGAACTCTATTTAAATTGGGGATTATATACAATTTTTTCAACCTAAAATCGAATACCATATAGCCCATTTTTTGATCTTCCGCATTTAAACAGGGATTCATTTCTCCGTCGATCGCTCAAGATCGGTCAAGCATCCTTCCATATACTTCGCGCGAATAAAGCCCGAATAAAAAGAAACAAAAAAAAACAGACCCCTGCACGTAGGGATCTGCTCCTATCAATATGAACTTATTTTACCAAGGCGACCACTTCGATCTCTACTAATGCATCTTTAGGCAGTCTCGCTACTTCGACACATGATCTGGCAGGTTTGTGAGTATGAAAATATTCACCGTACACTTCATTGATTGCTGCAAAATCGTCCATATTTTTGATAAAGACAGTTGCTTTCACGACTGTTTCAAGTGACGCTCCAGCTTCTGCAAGCACAGCTTTGAGGTTGGCAAACACTTGATGTGTCTGTGCCTGGACGTCACCTTCAGTCATCACACCTTCCGCGGTTAACGGAATCTGTCCTGAACTGTAAAAAAGGTTATTGACGACGATCCCTTGAGAATAAGGGCCGATGGCTGCTGGTGCTTCATGAGTAGAAATGATTTTCATTTTAGATAACCACCTTATAAAAATGGAATTGAAGTGGAAAAATAATTTCCTTCCACCACTTTAATACTCTTCTCTTTTACATCGACATCTTTAAGCTTTACCAATGATACGTATTCATCGACCAGGCGCTCATCCGCATTCTCGGATTCGACCAGAACACCGATTCCTGCCAAATTGGCGTTAAATTCATCCAGGAGGTTGATCATACCGTTTATCGTTCCCCCTGCTTTCATGAAATCATCAATGATCAATACATTGGCTCCCTCGCGAATGCTGCGCTTAGATAATACCATCGTCTGGATCCGCTTGGACGAACCGGAGACATAATTGATGCTTACGGTCGATCCTTCTGTAACTTTGCTGTCTCTCCGGACAATGACGACTGGAACATTTAAATAATTTGCAGCCGCATGCGCAATGGGAATCCCCTTAGTCGCGACTGTCATGATAAGGTCGATTTTTTTTTCTGAAAAAGCAGCCGCGAGCAGTTTACCTACTTGATTGACAATTCGGGGAGTCCCCAGCATGTCTGTCATGTATAGATAGCCGCCCGGCAACAGTCGATCCGAATGTTCCATGAGCTGACATAATTCTGCTATAAACGCTTTGGCGGAATCTTGGTCGATTTTTGAAATGAATTTCACTCCACCCGCTGCTCCCGGAACTGTTTGGAGCGTTCCGATTCCTCTTTGTTCAAACGTGTCTTTTACGATAGCCAAGTCCTCACTAATCGAAGATTTTGCAGAACCGTATCTTTCAGCAAAAAAAGTTAAAGAAACAAGTTCCTGAGGATGTTCGACTAGATAGTGCGTCATATCAATCAACCGTTCACTGCGACGGAATTTCATTTGTTATCCTCCTGTTGACAGATTAAAATCCGAATATTTTATAGTTAATATATCACTATTGTACGGATTTAATCAAGAGGAAGTCGTTCTCCGAGCATTCGCACCGCAAAAACCTGATCGCAAAAGCCCCTTAAACCATTATAAATCCTTTGCAGCCTTGAATCGTGGTGAACAAGTCCAAACACTGTCGGCCCGCTTCCGCTCATTAAAACAGAGTCGGCACCGAACCGTATCATTTGATCCTTTATATGCGCCACTTCAGGGTACATATTCAATGTTACACTTTCGAGGGCATTACCCAAATGGCGGCATACCCCTGAGTAGCTGCCTTCTTCGATGGCAGCCATCATTTTTTTCGTATCCGGATGCTGAACTTTTTCCACGTTCAGGTTTCGGTATACATCAGCTGTCGATACACCGATGGACGGCTTGGCCAAGATGACCCAACAGCTTGGAGGCGCCGAAAGATGGGTGATCCTTTCCCCGCGCCCCTTTGCAAGCGCTGTGCCCCCGTATACGCAAAACGAGACATCAGAACCTATTTCTGATCCCAGCTCAGCCAATTGCTCCATTGATAGTCCCAAGTTCCAAAGTTTGTTCAATCCACGGAGTGTTGCTGCAGCATCACTGCTCCCTCCAGCAAGGCCTGCCGCCACCGGGATGGTTTTGTCGATCGTAATGGAAACCCCTGTCGGAACTTGATACCTTTCCTTCAACAGCTTTGCTGCTTGATAGGCAAGGTTACGCTGGTCATCGGGTACGAATCGATTCTGAGATTCAATGCTTATTTGGTTGCCTTTCACTTCAGCTAATTCAATCCGGTCTGCTAAGTCAATTGTTGTCATCACCATTTCAACCTCATGAAATCCATCCGGTCTTTTATGTAAAACATCCAATGACAAATTGATTTTTGCTGGAGCTTTCACAAGAAGCTTCAATACTTTCACCTACTTAACGATAAAACGAAATATTTTGTCCTATTTTAACATAAAGAATCCAATTAGTTTATATTTCGAAAAAAATATCGCGTTCTTTTAGGATTTCCGCTGCAGGATGCTTGCGTTCCGAGGGGCGGGCAATGAGCCCTTTGGAGTCTCGCACTTTACGTCGAATCAGCGAAAATATTGTATTATTGATTAAAAAAAACATTTAAAATACCCAACATTTCCGAATAATTATAAAAAGAGCGACTCCATTCGCGGTCCCTGCGCCTCTCCCTTTCAGGGATGATTGGTGCAGGTGTCTGATGTACACACGAATGAGTCAGCCCCTAAGTAACATACAACATATAATTCGAGCAAGGAACGAATCGTTTTACGAGTTGGGATGATTGGACAACTGTTGCTGTGCAAGCTCCACGGCCCTCTTGACCATGTTGCCGGCGTCCCTGGATGTTATGCCGCCCCATCCTTCTTTTTCGACGGTATCGTAAAAGCCCAGTTCTTTTGCCAATTCCACTTTCAAATCATAAGACATAATCCCGTTTCTTCTTGCCATTAAGATTTCCCCCTTTTTGCATGTTACACGCTTAGTGTATGGAGGAACCATATAAACAATTTTATGTTTTTCATCCTGAAGTACCAATATGTAGAAATGAATCAAGGCAAAATAAAAAGCAGCAAACAAATTGTCTACTGCTGCCCAAGAACTAAATTTCTAGTTGTATCTTCATAGAAAGTTAATTGAACTGTCTCAGTGAGTACATCCGCATAGCTGTATGATACACGTTCAAACGAATTTTCATCCTGATCTAACTCGACGATAAAAACGGAAGGATATGTTTCTGCTAATACGCCGGAACGTTCAATCGTTTTTCGTCTTCCACCGTTAGCCTTTAGCATAAGTCGTTTTCCTAAATTTGAATCAAGAGCTTTCTTTATGTCCGCTAATGTTTTTGGCATTGCGCTTCCACCTCACTATGTTCAAATTATAACACAATATGTAAATTGAAGTCAAGCAAATTTATTATTTTAACAATCAATGCATGAAGTTGTCAACAACTTTTATTCAACAATTTCGTGCTTATTTCTACAATATTAGCATATCCATCTTTTTCTTGATTATGTAAAGAATATAAAAAAAGCCGAAATATTATCGGCTTCATTCATCAATCGTTGGTTTAAAAGGCATTCCGGTCCGCAGTACACCTTTTGTCTCTATCCCGCCCAGTCCTTTTTCCCCCGTTAAAGTATTCCTTAAAACATCGAGCACGTTGATTCTCTCCATAAAAGGAGTAAAGCTGATTTTGGCAACGATATAAACGGGATCCAATGCATGTATGTTGACCCTTAGCGGGGAACTAGCAAAATTAGCGCCTGCATGGATCAAGGATTCAAAATGCGACTGGCAGGCCCCTGCAAATATGACGAGCTGATCTAAATGGGGAACTCTTCTCCTTGCTTCCCTGACAGTTTTTGCAAAGTATTTAGAATGCCTGTAGGCGTTGATATCGGATTTTTTCCCTTTTGATTTTGAGTATGCATCATGACCGGTGATCACTAATATATCAGGACGGTATTTTTCGATTAAATCACCTATTCGCAAATGCATTTCCTTTTCATTGCAGTGGACTCCGTATACGGGAACGCCTATTTTTTCGTAAAGACTGAGGCATTTCTGCAGATAGGCAGGATCGCCATCTATATGCAGCACTCTTCCCGGCACCTGAAAATAACTGAAATCATGGTGATACCCGCTTGTAGACGTATACTCCTGACGCTGCATTAGCAATTCGATATCTTGCTGAAACAACTCATATGACTGTTCTTCGAGTGAGCGAAACTCCTTTGATATTTTGAGCTGTTCATAAGGATCGATCACTACCAGGTCATCAAAAGCCGCATCTGCGATCAGCCGATAATCTTCTCCATACAGTACGGCAACCTTTTGGCCATCGGATTCTTTAAGATCAATGACCCTGAATAGGACGTCGCATTGATGTGAAATTCGGCCGACAATTGAATTTATTTGAATGTTCACGGTTGTCAACTCCATTGAACGCTGTATGTCATTACCTTTTGATAAGCTATGCAAACGATAGTGGAGGTGTGATTTATTCGAACCATTCTTATTGGGATTTCCACGGAAGGGTTCACATACACGGGTAGATGGAAAATTCGGCTCAAGAAATTTGCCCAATTTCCTGATCCCTTGCCTAAAAAAACATACTCGGCATCGGACAGCAGCCAAGTATGTTCATTGCTTGCTTATTTAAAATGGGGATGGAGTTCATTGCTGATACGGGCAAACTCATCCAGAGACAGTGTCTCTCCACGCCTTGTCGGTTCGATTCCCGCTTTTTCCAAGCTGCCGAGGATTACTTCTTTCTTGCTTTTTCCGTCAGGCAGCTGGCTCGTTAAGTTATTCAGGATCGTTTTTCTTCTTTGTGCAAAAGAAGCCCTTGTGACTTGGAAGAAAAACTCCTCATCTATGACATCGACAGCAGGTTTTTCCCTCGTCGTCAGGCGGATGACCGCGGAGTCGACATTTGGCTGCGGCATAAAGACTGTTTTCGGTACAACCATAACCGTTTCGGCTTGGGTATAATATTGAATCGCAATTGAGAGAGAGCCGTACTCTTTTGTGCCAGGCTTGGCGGAAATCCGATCAGCGACTTCTTTTTGAAGCATGACGACGATCCCTCTTAAAGGAATTTTATCAGATAGCAGCTTCATGATGATCGGCGTCGTTACATAATACGGAAGATTGGCAACGACCATGATATCTTCAATTCCCTCAAACTCTTCTTCGATCACTTGTTTGACATCCGCCTTTAAAATATCTTCATTGACAATTTTAACGTTGTCATAAGGGGATAGAGTGTCCTGAAGGATCGGCAATAGACGCTGGTCTATTTCAAAAGATAGGACTTTTTTTGAATTTCGGGCAAGGTGCTCTGTCAACGCTCCAATACCCGGTCCAACCTCGATCGACCCTGACTTCTCTGTAAGTCCCGCGTATTCAGTTATTTTTCTTAATATATTGGGATCGATCAAAAAGTTCTGCCCTAAACTCTTTTTAAATGAAAAACCGTATTTCTTTAATATTTCTTTTGTTCGGATGGGTGTCGCTATATCTTTATGCATCTTGCTCCTCCTGTATGACCTTACTTATCGCATCGGCAAAAGCTTCTTTTGTAATTTGAAACATCATCAGTCTTTTGTGAAGCTGTTTTCCATTCGTATAGCCTATTTTAAGGACTTCACCCAATCGTGTACGCCTCTCCTTGGAACGCGTGCCCCCGATCAGACCGGCATCGATTAGGTCCTCCTGGGTGATGAGCTCCTGAATGGGAGAATCCATGATGTGAGCATCCTTTAACGCTTCTCTTATCGATTCGCACGTTGCATGCTCAACGCCGATTCCTTTTCCCGCTTTTGGCTTTGCTTCATTTTTAGGGATAAAAGCGTGCTTGCAGCCGGAAACTTCCGCAGCAATGGTCTTGCGTATTTTCTCCCCTGGATAATCGGGATCTGTGAAGATGATGACGCCTCGTGTACGCTGTGCCAGCCGAATTTTTTCAATCGTTTCTTGTGAAACAGCAGAGCCATTGGTTTCAATTGTATCCGCTTCGACAGCTCTCTGTATAGCAGTTGTATCGTCTTTTCCTTCTACAACAATGATTTCTTTTATTTTCATTTTTCCTCCGAAAATTTTTATTACATTTTTGATAAAAACTTGAAACATTTCTGTAACATGAATCGTCTAATTATTTGAAAGCGAAATTGATTATGATTAACCATTATATATGAAGATGCACCAAAATGAAAAAAAAGCAGAGGAAGTCCCCTGCCTTTTAATTTAATATCTTGATTCTGACCCGCTTTCTTCCCCAATGATATGCTTGGGATTTCGATGAGAAGAAAACATCGATTTTATAACCATTTATAGCAGAGCCTGTGTCTGCTGCAACTGCATAACCATAGCCTTCAACGTAAACTTTTGTTCCTAATGGGATGACACTTGGATCGACTGCAATAACTTTTGCATTTGGATTCGATTTCAAATTGATGCCAGTGGCAGTATGCCCTGAGCATCCGTTGCAATTAGCTGTATATGCTGTGGAATTGACGAAGAACTCTTTGCCTCCGCCTTCTGGCTTTCCGCGAGATGCCATCGCTGTAAATACTTTTGTCCCGACAGCTACCACTTTGTCTTCGCTATCACGGACTTTCTTTGTGCTTAACAGCTTTCTGGAAACCTCTTTGCCATTTTCTTTAACCACTTCATATTTTTTGGAGACTGCACCCTTTTTACCTTCATGAACAACTTTTTTCTTGCCTTTTGCCAATTTCGGGTCTTTCTTTGTGACAACGGCAAAATCCGTGGGTTCTTCCACTACATCGGTGACTTTTTCAACTCGTACGATATTTACGACATCTTCAGGCTGCAACTCTTGTTTTAGATTGGGTTGAACTCGATCTAAAGTTTTGAGTTTTATTCCATGTTGCTCTAAAAAGTCAGCGACCGTAGTCGAAGTGGACCAAACCTTTTTCTTTTTCCCACCATCCACTAAAGTAAATGCAAATGCATTATCAATATTGATATTCATGTTGTCTTTGATCTTCGATTGAACACCCGGATGGATTTTATCATGTTCTCCCAAATCCACATGTTCTTCCAGTAAAAGCTCTTGCACCGTATTTGCGGTAGTCCAAACCTTTTTCTTATGATCCCCAACTGTCAATTGTACCTGTTTTGCCGGCTCCCACACCACACTAAGGTTATCTTTCACCTTGGTGTTTCCCGAGGGGAATAAGTAATCTTCTGAGCGAACAGAAATTTTTTGGTTTTTTAATATATCTGCTATGGTGTTTGCGTGTGTCTTAATAATTTTCTTTTCGCCATCAAGAGTGAGTGCCACAGTCTTTTTTGTTCCTTCAAAAAATAAGATTCCAGTGACTGTGAGAAAGACTAGTAAACTACTAGAAATGATTGCCCACTTCTTCTTACTTATCGATTTGGAAAACAGGTTTTTCATGTTAATGATCTTCATGAAAAACGCCTCCTTCTCTCGGAGAGATTATATAGACTATCACAACGACTGTCAACCCATTGCCTCTTTTTTACAGAACGTAATCCCTATTATGCATAATGTCCTATAAAATGTGAAGGGCAACTTATCGACATGATTATCCTATGAGAGAAGGAAGATGTGTAGAACTTTTTGGAAATACTAATGATTTGGACAAGCTTTGCTACAAATCGACAAATAATTTTAGCGTTTAATGTCGAATAATTTATGTGCATTTTCTGTTGTTTTTTTGGCAACTTCCTCGTATGGGAGTTCTTTCAAACGGGAGATTTCCTCAGCAACCAATTTTACATAAGAAGGCTCATTCCGTTTTCCTCTGTTTGGATGAGGAGCCAAATAGGGACAATCAGTTTCGATCAACATTTTTTCGATTGGAATTTCCATCGCTACTTCTTTCGGTTTTTTAGCGTTTTTGAATGTCACGGGACCTCCCAAGGAAATATAGAAATTCATATCTACACATTCCTTTGCGGTTTCCGGGCTGCCGCTGAAGCAATGCATGATTCCACCTACTTCTTCCGCGCCTTCTTCTCTTAAAATATCCACGATATCCTGGGTAGCTTCACGATTATGAATGATAATTGGCATTTTCACTTTTTTAGCCAAGCGGATCTGCTTGCGGAAAACTTCCTTCTGAATATCCTTTGGCGATTTATCCCAATGATAATCCAATCCCATTTCCCCTAGTGCGACCACTTTAGGATGTTCCGTTAATTGTTCGATCCATTCAAGGTCTTCTTCTTTCATGTCAATTGCATCAACAGGGTGCCAGCCGACACTTGCGTATAAATAATCATACTTTTCGATCAATTCCATTGCGCGTTCTATAGTCGGACGATCGAACCCTACCACTACCATTTTCTCTACCCCTGCTTCTTTCGCCCTCTCGAGCACTTCCTCTAAATCTTCATTGAATTGTTCAGCATTCAAGTGAACATGTGTGTCAAAAAGCATTCTCTATTTACACTCCTTATTGTGGTTGTTTGATATACCATCTTCCTTTATATATTACCCGAGTAAAGAAAGCAGTAAAAATAATTTGCGTTCTATATTATATTGAAATATTTTATGTTTTCTATTAATAGAAGAATTAGTCTTATAATGTTGATTTTTCATCATCATTATTATTCTAGAATAATAAAAAAAACATAGGAGAATCACGTCGAAATTTGTTTCACGTGAAACATCCTATGTTATTTTTCCAAACTTAAAATCATTTATTTACCAATACTACTCTGTTCCGGAAACAACTATTCAGTAAAAAATCGTTTCCGCTAATCTTCAATGGAGAATTTCTATTATTTTACTTTTGCGCCGTTTTCCAGAGCTTGATCAACTGAAGCCAATGACAGAACTCCATCTTTTTCACCCGCCAATATCATTCCTTCAGACAACTCGCCTCTCAGCTTCACAGGTTTCAAGTTGGTGACGCAGATAACTTTTTTCCCTTTAAGCTGATCTGGAGTATAAAACTTAGCGATGCCCGAAACAACTTGACGCTTTTCATAGCCTAAATCCAATTGGATTTTAAGCAGCTTGTCTGTCTTCTTGACAGGCTCAGCGTGAATGACCTCTGCCACTCGAAGTTCAACTTTCATAAAGTCATCGATGGTGATTTCATCCACTTCCGGTGCTTTGACTTCTTCCTTAGGAGCTTCTTGAGGTACTCCGCCGGTCATCTGATTCTTAATGTAGTCCACTTCTTCCTGCACGTCTAGGCGCGGGAAGATCGGCTCTCCTTTTTTCACTACTTCCGCTCCTGCAGGAATCATGCCGAATGTCTCCAAGCTTTCCCAAGATTGAAGAGATTCATCCACCACATTCAATTGTTCAAATATCTTTTTAGGTGCAGCCGTTAAGTAAGGCTGAAGCAAAACAGCGACCCTCCTGAGAGACTCTGCCAAATGAACCATCACGTTCGCTAATTCATCGCGACTCGCTTCATCCTTGGCAAGCACCCATGGCTGTGTTTCATCAATATATTTATTGGAACGGCTGATTAGCTGCCATACAGCAGAGAGCGCTACTGAGAATTCCATATTTTCCATCGCTTCTTCATATTTCACGATTGTCTCTTTGTTCATGCTAAGGAGCTGTTGATCAAACTCACCTTCAGATCCTTTATATTCAGGAATCACTCCATCGAAGTATTTATTGATCATTGCAATTGTTCTATTTAATAAGTTTCCTAAGTCATTAGCCAAGTCAAAGTTCACTCTTTCAACAAATCCTTCAGGCGTAAATACACCATCGGACCCAAACGGAACTTCACGCAATAAATAGTATCTAAGTGCATCCAGGCCATATCGGTCAATCAATGTAACTGGATCGACTACATTCCCTTTGGATTTTGACATTTTCCCGTCCTTCATCAATAGCCACCCATGGGCAAACACCTTTTTCGGAAGCGGCAAGTCCAAAGCCATCAGCATGATCGGCCAATAGATTGTATGGAAACGGACGATTTCCTTACCGACAAGGTGTACGTCAGCAGGCCAATATTTAAGATAATTGGCATCATGGTCTGTACCATAACCAAGGGCAGTGATGTAATTCGACAAAGCATCGATCCATACATAAATGACATGCTTAGGGTCACCGGGAACTTTTACTCCCCAATCGAATGTCGTTCTGGATACCGCCAAGTCCTCCAGACCTGGTTTGATGAAGTTATTGATCATTTCATTTTTTCGGGATTCTGGCTGGATGAATTCTGGGTTTTCTTCATAATATTGAAGAAGTCGATCGACATATTTACTCATTTTGAAGAAATAGGACTCTTCTTTTACTTTTTCAACCGGCCTTCCGCAATCCGGACATTTCCCATCAACCAGCTGTCTTTCAGTAAAGAAGGATTCACATGGTGTACAGTACCACCCTTCGTACTGATCCAAGTAGATGTCACCTTGATCTAAAAGCTTCTTAAATATTTTTTCGACAATTTCCTTGTGTCGAGGCTGTGTTGTCCGAATAAAATCGTTGTAGGAAATGTCCAGCTTGTTCCACAGTTCTTGAATGCCCTCGACAATCCCATCAACATATTCCTGTGGGGAAATCCCTTTTTCTTCGGCTTTCCGTTGGATTTTTTGTCCATGTTCATCCGTCCCGGTTAAATACATGACATCGAAGCCACGCATTCTTTTATATCGTGCCATTGCGTCACCAGCAACGGTTGTATAGGCATGTCCAATATGCAAATTGCCGCTTGGGTAATAGATCGGGGTAGTTATATAGAATGTTTTCAATTTTTCCTTCATTACATGAACCCTCCTAGAATAATCACTATGTAGAAAAAACCCTCGCCCAATAGCACGAGAGCATTTTATGATAAAGGCTGCCGGATATGGGCCATACATATGTTTTCATGATAACCTCTTATATCATCAAAATATACCTAAAAATCGCTGATTCTGCAACAAGATCGCGTTTCTTTTTTCTTAATTTTCCCATAACAAATCGAAGTTTTTGTCGAATTTTGTCGAAAAATGAGGATATAGCTCCATTCATTCGACATTTTTAACATGGAGTATTCTTACATATTTATTCCATAATCATTGTAATCCAATTGCTGGAAACGGTTGATGAACATTGATATGACAAGGGTTTTACAAGCATTACAAATTATATATTTTTACATATTTAGTGATTGACGAATTTGGGAATGGCTGGTATGATAAGAGCAAGTCAAGAAAATTGTCGAAAAATGACGAATAGATATATAGAAAATATACATCCTATTTTCGAGAGGAGAATAAAGAAATGAAATCTACAGGTATTGTTCGTAAAGTTGATGAATTAGGTCGTGTGGTGATTCCGATTGAATTGCGTCGCACATTAGGAATCGCTGAAAAAGACGCATTGGAAATCTATGTGGACGACGAGAGAATTATCCTAAAAAAATATAAGCCAAGCATGACTTGCCAAATCACTGGTGAAGTTTCCGAAGATAATGTGAAACTTGCCGATGGAAAATTAATTTTAAGCCGTGAAGGTGCAGAACAGCTATTGAAAGAAATTCAAGATTCCTTTTCTTCAGCTAAGTAATAACAACACTGCCATCACTGCCATTTAAATATATTCGGGCATCAATCACCGTTTGTGTCCGTCGATATAAAAGAGGCTGTCCATATTTTGGGACAGCCTCTTTCTTATTGCCTCTTCTCGGAATGTTTGTTGATATTAATCATACACCGCTGTTAATTTCCGCAGGGCGGGCGGAGTCTCGCACCTTCCCCTTCAATCAACTTTTAAAGGAACCTTTAAAACAACAATTTTTTAGAAAGCAGCCTTCTTATTCAATATGATACGCCGCATATACATCTCTTTTAGGAATATTTCGATCAAGTGCAGCTTTTTTGACCGCTTCCTTTGACTTTATGTCCTGGTCGATATAATGTTCAACATGCTCTTTGAGTGTCAAACCCTCCCACCAAACGTTTTCTTCTTCCCCTGGTACTTCTTCGCTTCCTTCAATGATCAGGCAAAATTCTCCCCTGACTTCACCCTCTTGGGACCAATGAATCAATTCTTCTGTTGTTCCACGGATAAATTCCTCATACTTCTTAGTAAGCTCCCGGCAAATAGCCATTTTTCGATTTCCCAATATTTCATGAAGAAGGTGCAGCGTCTCCTTTAGCCGATGTGGGGACTCATATAGGATGATTGTTGCATCTTGTTTCTTTAATTGTGTCAATTCTTCTTTTTTATCCTTTTTTCCCCTTTGGAGAAAACCATAAAAATAAAATGGCTGGGTCATGATTCCAGATGCAATGAGGGCGGTCAAGCCAGCATTGGCACCGGGAAGCGGAACGACGGTGAGGCCTTCATCAAGCGAGGATTCCACCAGCTCATATCCTGGATCGGAAATTGCAGGCATTCCTGCATCGCTGACCAATGCCACCTTTTTTCCTTCCTTCAACAAGCTGATCAATTGGCTGCCGCTGCTTTCTTTATTATGTTCATGGTAGCTGACGATGCGTGTATCGATTTCAAAGTAGTTGCAAAGTTTCTTTGTGTTCCTTGTATCCTCGGCCGCAATGATGTCAGCTTCCTTCAGGATTCGTATGGACCTATAGGTCATATCCTCCAAATTCCCAATCGGAGTAGGCACGAGATAAAGGATACCTTTTGAATCTTCTTGTTCAAAGCTCTTTTGTTGCTGCATAAGCTTCAATCGCCTCTTTCAAATAACGTTCTTTTTGAGATCTCCTTAACTGCTTAAATTCATACTCAGCCCGAAGTGCTTCCGTTTTTGTCGAAAAAGGGTGTGAATAAATCATTTTCACCGGCCTGCGGGCCCTTGTATACTTTGCCCCTTTGCCTTCATTATGCTGCTTGATTCTCCGTTCGAGATCGATCGTATATCCCCCGTAATACGAGCCATCCCTGCATTCCAAAACATAAAAGAAATGGTTAGGCTCAGCGGTCTCCATACAACATTTCCCGCACTTCCTCTGAATATTGGTTATCGTCTGTATGAATGTATAATGGAGGCAAAATTTTTAAATCGGGTCTTCCATCTTTTATTCCTTCGATTAGAATTGTATTGGCTTCCTTTCCCATTTTCGGGTAGACAAACCTCAGCCGCTTCGGTTCAATTCGGAATTGGCGCATCAAGGTCAAAATATCCATAAGCCTTCCGGGACGATGGACAAACGCAGCTTTCCCTCCTTGTTTTAAGAGTCGGCTCGTCACCCGAATGACATCCTCCAAGGTGCATAATATTTCATGCCTGGCGATGGCCAAATGTTCGTTAGGGTTGATTACTTCCTTGGAAGGGGTGACAAAATACGGTGGATTACACGTAATCGCCTCATATTTACCATGACCAAGCAGCTCAGGCATATCCTTAATATTCCCATTGATGACATTGATTTGTCCGTCCAGCTGATTGTAATTCACACTCCGCTCTGCCATATCCGACAGCCGCTGCTGGATCTCGACTGCTGTAATGGGGCATTTCGTCTTCGTACTTAAAATTAACGGAATGACGCCATTTCCTGAACAAAGATCAATAATTTTCCCTTTCCGGAATGGCACCTGAGCAAACCTTGCTAACAGGACAGCATCAATCGAAAACGAGAAAACGGTTGGACTTTGGATAATTCTTAAATCCTCTGCTAGTAAGTAATCTAATCTTTCGTCATTTTTCAGCTGAACCATCTCTTGCCTCCAACACAGATAAATAATATAAAAAAAGGCCCGACCCATAGGTGCCTGCACGCTACCTCCAGAAACTCACTCGCCTAAATGTTCAGCCAGTTGCTCATTCTTTCGAGTTTTGAGATTGGGGTGCATGGCTCCAATATGAGTCAGCCCTGATGATACGTTACTTTTTATTTAAAAAAGACAGGCAGAACAAGCAGTCTTCATCTTTTCGTGGACTTCCAAAATGGACGTTGCAAATATGAAAACCTTCCTGGTAGAGGCGAGCCAAGTTATCATACCCTTCTCCAATATCCAAGTTGCGATCATCATAGTCACCATCACCATGATCTTTTCGTGATCCATCTCCTGGAGAAGGCTTGCGCTTGACGCTCTCCGTCTGTTCCAGTCGGCGTCGCAAATGTTCATTCTCCAGCTGAAGAGAATTATTTTCTTCGATAATTTTGGCAAGATCCTGCTTTAAATCTCCCAGTTGCTGATATAAATGTCCTATTTGCAGTTCCATATTACTGACTGAATCAAAGAATTCTTTTTTGTCCACTGGTTCCACCTCATTAATCTCTTGCTTGAATCGAAACGGCACCTTCATTCAAAATTTCTTCCAATGTGAATTCAAGAACGCGCTCCTGCTCTGGCAGCTCCACTTGGAGAACCCGTTCCAAAATGTTAAGCCCTACCACTTTGCCGGTTCCTATAGGAGTCTTGATCGTTTCGCCAAGATCCGGAAGTTCTTCTTTGGCTGCTTCATACTCATCATTCTCATATTTCAAACAGCACATTAATCGTCCACATAGACCAGAAATTTTTGTTGGGTTTAATGAGAGGTTTTGATCCTTCGCCATCTTTATGGAGACAGGCTCAAAATCCCCTAAAAACGTTGAACAGCACAACATGCGTCCACATGGACCGATTCCACCCAGCATTTTTGCCTCATCTCTCACACCGATTTGACGCAATTCGATGCGTGTTCGGAAAATAGCAGCCAAATCTTTTACTAGCTCACGGAAATCTACTCGTCCATCGGCTGTAAAATAAAAAATTACTTTATTACGGTCAAATGTATATTCTACATCAACTAGTTTCATTTCCAATTGATGTTCTAAAATCTTTTCGCAGCAAACATCATATGCTTCCTTTGCTGCTGCTTTATTTTCATCCATTACCATACGATCCTTATGGTCTGCAATCCGAATGACTTTCTTCAATGGCAGAACTACATCATTTTCGTCTACTTGCTTGCGTTCGACGACAACTTTTCCATGCTCGACGCCGCGAGCGGTTTCCACGATGACGTAGCTGTTCTTCTCGATTACAAGGTCACCAGGATCAAAATAATAAATCTTTCCGGCTTTTTTAAATCGAATACCTACTACTTTATACAAAAGAAGATCCCCCCTGCAATTCTAGCACAAGCTGTTCCAACAGTAGCTGAGGATTCATATTTGAAATTAATTTCCGTTTTGCTTCTAAAATGGCTGTCATTTGATCCGATAATTGGCGTGCTGAGGTATGAAGCGCATCCGCTTCCAGCTGCTGGCGGTAATCTGGAAAAACTAGCTGTTCTCCCCTGTCTATTTGTATATAAAGAAGATCCTTATAGATAAGAAGAAGTAATTCCAACCCGCGTTCAATTTGCGATTTTTCTTTGAAATGCGCAAACCATTCATCCTGTAAACCTACCATGGCTTGAAGCGGGCTTTTTTTAAGGCCTTCATATAATTTTAACACTATTTTTCTAGCTTGTGCAAACCACTCTTCACTGTTTAGCTGCATTGCTTCATCAAAATTATTTGTCAAACTTGCCAGTAAGGGAGCCATATGGGGATGGACACCCTCTTTTTGGAGATTATCCTTTAGAATTTCAGGCGGAAGCGGCCTGAAATTGATTAATTGACAACGCGATATGATGGTAGGAAGAATCCTGTGCACCTGTTCTGTGAGAAGGATTGCCATCGTTTCCGCGTGTGGCTCTTCCAAAAATTTCAATAAACTGTTTGCCGCATTCACCGTCATTTTATCAGCATGGACGATGATATATAGTTTTTTATTGGATTCAACCCCAGTCTTGCTGAATTCTGCTTGAAGTTCCTGAATTTGTCCCTTTTTAATCGACAACCCATCAGGTTCAATCACATGAACATCCGGATGGTTGCCATGATTGATCCTTTTACAGTTTATACATTGTTCACAGGGAATATAACGTCCAATGGGATCATCACAAAATAGACTTTTCGCAAACAGGTAGCCTGCTTCCCTTTTTCCTGTCCCTCTTTCTCCATCAAATAAGTAGGCATGGGCTACACGGTTCTTTTCAAGACTGTTTTCAATCATTTTCATGGCTACGGGCTGGACCGTTTTGAATTGCTCCCATGTCTTCATACTTCTAATCACTCACCCTGTCCTTTTATTTCTCCTATTTTACTTAATACATCTATGGATTTTTTTCTTTATCCAATAACGTCTCGGTCAAACCGACGAGTTCTTGATCAATGGTTTCGACGATTTTTAATTTCCTGCCCTTGCCGAATTGATTTGGGCACATTTACTCCGGCAAATGTTGCCTACCAGGTGTGCGATGGGAATCGTCCGCTTCTTGGACGAAGTTTCCTCATTAAAATTGATGGAATTGTTCAATCGGAAGAACAAACACCGTTGCTCCCCCAACCTCTACTTCGACAGGATATGGTACATATGAATCGGCATTTCCCCCCATCGGAGAAACGGGTGCAACCAATTGTTCCCGAGAACTGCAGCTATCCTTGATGACCTGCAAGGCTTTTTCAACCCGAATATCCTCCGTTCCGATCATGAAGGTTGTATTGCCAGACTTCAAGAACCCCCCAGTGCTAGCCAGCTTGGTCGCACGAAAATTATGATCAACGAGCGCACTTGATAATCGATTGCTGTCTTGGTCTTGGACAACTGCCATAATTAATTTCATTTTTCATTCCTCCAGAATTTTTCCGAAATGTCTTATAGTCTATTATATCAATAATTTAAGTTGTATACATGTATTCTTCAGGGCCATAGAGAAACCCTGCAAAAACCGAAAAGCGGAGCTGGCCCTAACTGCATAAAAAAGTAAAGAAAATCTGTATTCCTTTTAAAAAAAGCCTCGAAGAAATGATCGCTTCGAGGCTCCACCATTCATTTATCGGTTTGAATAAGACTTTTAGCAAGGGGATTTTTCTAAGTGTGATGTTGATTGGAGCGGTAGGTGCGAGACTCCGGAGGGCTAGGGCGGGCCAGGTGAGACCCTGCAGCTAAAACCAACTATGCACACCCTTTTTTGAATAGCAACAAACCTTACGATAACAGCCTTTAGCAAAGATGAATCCGTGGATGATTCAGGTTAAACGGATTCAATCAAATCATTTATTTTCCGTGTGCACGGATAATTTCTTTGAAAGTCTGTTTTGCTTGCTCATAAACTTGTTCAAATGTACCTGAAGCATCAATTTTGTGCATTCGATCTGCGAATTTGTCCAATAAGATTTCATACCCTTCACACACTTTATGATGGAAATCGATTGCTTCCAAATCTAAACGGTTTACTTCCCGGCCTTTATGCATCTCAATTCTTTTAAGTCCCTGTTCAGGCTCAATATCAAAATAGAGCGTGGCATCAGGCATCATTTCCTGTGTGGCAAACAGGTTCATTTCATATACTTCGTCAATGCCAAGGCCGCGTGCATATCCTTGATAGGCCAGTGAACTGTCGATAAATCGATCACATAGCACAATTGCTCCACTTTCAAGGGCTGGTCTTACTTTTTCAACCAAATGCTGCCTTCTTGCTGCGGCATATAAAAGCGCCTCTGTGCGTGCGTCCATCTCAGTATTCTTTGGATCGAGGATCACTTCGCGGACTTTTTCCGCTATTGAAATACCACCCGGCTCCCTAGTCAGGAGAATCGGGTAGCCCTTATCTGAAAATTCCTTTGCGAGCCGATTCAATATGGATGTTTTTCCGGCACCCTCGGGCCCTTCACCTGTAATAAAAATTCCTTTCATCGTTAAACCTCCGAACCTTCTTCTAACTTCATGTCCTCTCAGTATACTATATCTTTTTCTTCAGGACCTTTCATTCCCAATAAAATTCATATCTAAATCAGCACTCTTTCAGAGCTGGTCAAATACCGCAATCTTGCCTTCTTTTAAGCGGTGTTCTCCTTGAAAATGAGCACCTGAATTCTTGTAACTTTTCAACGCAGTCAATTGTTCAATTCCTATTCTTTCTCCTGGAAGCAGCAGAGGGATTCCCGGAGGATAAGGAATAACCATTTTCGCTGATATTCTCCCTACTGCTTCTTCTAGTTTGCACCATGAGAATTCTCGATTGATGGTTTCTTTGAAGGGCATGTCCAGCAGTTGATAGGATGTCCCGACTTCAATATTATTTCCCGAAAGTTTTGTTATGCCCTTTGATCCTTGCATGGCCATTTCCCACTTCTCAACAATTTCATTTATCTGATAGCAGTCCCCTGACTTCAACAGCGGAAAAATAAGCAAAACCTGAAGTGGATCTGCCAGCTCTACATCTATTCCATGTCCCTCCAGCCTCTTTTGGACATCATAGCCTGATAAGCCATTGACTCGTACCGTTATTTTCAATGGGTCCTGCTCTGCACCATTGTCGAGAATCTGAACGCCCTGTACTTTTGTCAGGCCATCCACCAATTGCTGCTTCATTTTCAAGGTATACAGAATATCCATTCGATCCATTCCTGCGAGATAGGCCCTTGAAATGTCCAGCGATGCCATGATCGGATATGAAGGACTGCTTGACTGCAAAGAGGACAAATAAAACTCGATTTTCTTTATTGGTACTCCATCGTTCTGGATGTGCAGAAACGACCCCATTGTCATCGCCGGAAGCGTTTTGTGGGCAGACTGCACAACGACATCTGCCCCCAGCTCCATTGAAGATTGAGGAAAAGGGCTGCCTATACGAAAATGGGCGCCATGAGCCTCATCTACTAGTACATAGGATCCCATTTCATGGCAAATATCAATCAATTCTTCGATATTATATGTAAGTCCGTAATAATTCGGATAAGTAAATATGCATGCCTTTACTTGAGGGAATTCTCGATAGGCATCCCTCAATGCTTGAGGTTCGACCCCTACCGGCACTTCCCATTCCTCATGAATGGAGGGTTTTAGGAATACAGGCGTGACATTTCTGATCATTAATGCATGGAGGATGGATTTATGGCAATTCCGTTGTACAAATACAATATCCCCTTCTTCACACACTCCCATAATCATCGCCAGATTTCCGACCGTGGAGCCGTTGACCAAAAAGAAGCTTTTATATGAATGGTAAAGCCCCGATAAAAGATCTGCCGCCTGAGCAATGACACCTTCTGGGGAATGAAAGTCATCCAATCCATTTAATTCAGTGACATCGAAGGCCAAAAACTTCTTGAAGCGGTCATCTATCCATTTTGGAAGAAAATTTCCATTTTTATGACCGGGTACATGGAAAGATTGTGGATGCCTGTTCAAATGATTGATTAATGCCTCATATATAGGGATTTGATCTTGATTCATTTTCTTTCACTCCTGCAGCTTTCTTCTTACCTGATTGTACACCACATGGAGAAGGGAAAAAAGAGAAACTCCCTTGGGTTCGGGCATGAAAAAACCAAGCAGTTTTCTCTATGCTTGGTTTTAAGAATATATTTCCGGAGTCGTGATTTTTTTTAATTGATTAATATAATATTTGTATTTTGGATCCTTTGTATCTGTATGAACCATGTCTTCCTCGCAATCCCTGCAGATAAAAGAAGTGTAGAGATGTATCCCTTTTGACTTATGCTCTTCACAAACAATACAAGCTTCCCCGACTTTATACTTTGAAACCAAAGCACTCAATTCCTCCACCTCCATACACCCTAGTCTGCCCCGCATACCCCTATTGTATACACAATTTCAGCAATTCAAATAGACTGAAAATGAACACTCTGTATAGTGTATGTAACCTGAATTTTGTCTGTGTTTGTCTAGAAAAGATTTCTCAAATTCATTGTTTTTGAGTAATTCGCAGCGGGGTTGATCTGAGGTGCGGAAAGCTTGATATGCGGTGGGGTGATCAAAGAGAGACGAGTTTGTCGAGATATGTAGAATAATCGATATATTGAGATTTTCGCAGATATCTTGGTGGTTTTCCAAGAGAAAATGTGCTCCTCGGAACGTTTAGGGGAAATTTGCGGCTATTCTTATGGTGTTTTGTCTCCATAAGAGAAATGAAGACCGTTTTTTCATCATATTTGGTGTTTTTCAATCAGGATCTTTTGTAATCTTGGTGTTTGATAAATAAGCGATTGGATGGAAGGGTTGATTTCCGCGGAAGGATGCTCGCTTTCCGAGCGGCCTCGCACGAAGAAAAATGCCTGGCATTTTTCGAGGACGTGCCGAACTTAATCGAACATCCGCCCTATACCTCCTCGCTTCGCTGCGGGGTCTCACCTATCCCGCTGAGCCCTCCGGAGTCTCGCACCTTCCGCTCCGATCAACTGCTTTTTTTAACAAATAAACAGT
>NZ_RCVZ01000022.1:0-22333 GCF_003668575.1 Falsibacillus albus
GGATGATTACGTGCATTTTTTTGTTCAAATTGTGTAAGAACCCCAACAAATATTATAGAACCATAAAAAACCGCCCAATCAATGGGCGGTTTTTTCATATTAGTTTGTATCGCTTGTGATGCTTGCTTTTGTAAGACCGGCCTTCTCAAGTATAGAAGCTAATTTTTCATCAGCTGAAGCCATTTTTTCATTGGCTGCGTCGAGGTTCGCCTGCGTGTCTTTTTTCAATTCTTCAGCTTTCATTTTGTAAGCGTCAGTTAAATCTGTCATTGCAGCATCTAAATCAGATTTGTAATCTTTCAAAGAGTCTGGAACCTTCACATCTCCAAGACCGCTTACAACCGCATCTGCTGAATCAGCAGCTTTTTGCTGCATTTGCATCAACTCATCCTTTGCAGGAGGCTCATCTTGACCAAGTGCTGCCTCATATGCGTTTAAATCCGAGTCAGCATTGTTGATTGTGCTAGTAAGGTTCATATAGAAGTCAATTAAATCTGATTGAACATTTTCTTTGCTGTCTGAAGCTGCTTTTTGTTCCGTATCTTTGTTGTCCTTTTTGTCTGTTGATTTGCCCTCATCGTTTGAACATCCAGCTGCAACTGCTGCTGCCAACAATAGAGCCAAGCCTAACCACCATAATTTTTTCATTGGTGATCAACCTCCATTCCCCAATTTAATATTTTCCAAAATCCAAGGATGCCTTCCCTCATGTATGTATAAGGAATCCATTAGGACAGCCGATAAAGCGATTTCAATCGGCTGACGATTAGTATCATAACACAGTGTGAAATACTGGTAAAGTCATTTATCTTAAATTTCAAAATGATGGAATAATGACAATTTTTAGAAAAATCTATATTTATTCCACCGATTCCTCCTCATTCATATATTTACTTAAACCAAAATAGAAAAGGAGATTTTTTCAAAACACTTGTCATTTCTTTCTTGGATTGACTATAATGAATAGCGAACAGCTTGTACGTGGATAAATCGAGGTGAATAGATTGTTAAGCGGCTGGTTTTTATATTTCATCCTTTTTTGGATTGTCATCCTTATATCTTCCTTTGCAATCGGAGGCTTCTTTATGTTTAGAAAGTTTTTGAAAAGGCTTCCGAAACAGGACGGAAGATCAGATTTGGACTGGGAAGAATATTATGTCAATAAGTCACGGCATATGTGGGCTACTGATAAAAAAGCACTGTTGGAGGAATTGGTTTCACCCGTTCCAGAGTTGTTTCGAGATGTGGCAAGACAGAAGATCGCTGGAAGAATCGGGGAAATTGCTCTATCGGAAAATGCCGATTCGATCACAATGGACCATGTGGTCAGAGGCTATATTCTGGCTACGCCCAAGCGAGACCATAAATTCCTTCGAAAAAAACTGCATGAAATGCAAATTGAAGTACAACCATATGAAAATCTTTTTTAAGAGAAGCAAACTGTCGCACACCTGCGATTGTTTGTTTCTCTTTTTTTCGCTCTTTTTCTAAAGCTGTTCTTCAAACACACTTGATATTTCGTCATCCCGTATAAATTAAAGTTAAAAGGGAGAGTAAAAAAAAAAGATGTAATCATTTCCAATATATTGTAAAATTTACGTATAGATAAAGGGGGTATAGTTTTTATGCAGCAGGCAAACCAAAGAACCATGTTTTTCGTTTCAACTGGGATCATCATCATCATTTCTTCGTTAATATCACCATTATTTTTGGGAGAAATGCTTAGGGATATACTTTTCAGGCCGGAAAGACCCATTGTCTTCAGTTCCAGTCCATCCACTTATATCATCTTTATTATTTCAGTTATCTTTTTGGGTATCGGCATTCTTATGATTCCCTTTTTGGCGAAAAAGAAATGGATACCCGGCATCATCATCCTTCTCTCTGCTGTGTTTATTTTTTTGAGTGTGGATGAATACCACTATGCAACAGCAGAAGGCTTTTATAATAATAGCTTTTATGAAGTCAAAGGCGAAATGGTCAAGTGGAAAGACATCAATTCAATGAAGCAGATCTATGTGAAAGAAGACGGAACCCAAGTACCAAAATTATTGCGATTTGACTTAAGGAATGGATCATCGGTCACTATGGAATTTGATAAGCGGCTTTTTGATAGCAGAAGAGAGATTGACTCCCTCGTCCAGGGTGCTGGAGGTAAATCAACAATTAAAGTGGTTGATAAAATTGATGATTCACTCAAAAAATAGCTTTTTCATCACTCCCAAATATTATGGAACAAAAAACAGAGATGTCGGGGACATCTCTGTTTTTAAATGGTTTTCGTATGCACCGGTCCATTTAATTTATCCATAAGCTTTCTGTATTGAACATACATCGCAATTCTCCAAGGAACGATCATGCCAAAGGCTAAAATCCAAAACATACCGCTCAATTGACCATAATCAATCGTTTTGCTTAAAAATGCTTTTAAAGCCAAACGAATTAATAATAACCCAATCAATATGAATCCAAATGCTTTTGACCGCTTTAAATATACATCGTTTTCCCGTATTTCGAATTTTGATGTTTTTACCAATAGAATGGAAAATATCATTCCCAATGTTATGGCCTCAATTAATTCGGACCATGTTACACGAAACATCGGCATTAAAAACATTAACGCCCCAGTGCTCATGAATATTGGAGGCAATATTATTTTTTTTGCTGATACAGGTTTCTTAGAAGCTTTCATCCTGACAAAAATAACTAATGAACCCATTAATATGGCTATTATGGATGAAGCAATAAGCATAATGATCATCCCTTTTCAATCAAAATTGAACGTCTATATTATATCTTATTTTACGGAAAAAGAAAAACCATCCAGGAAGAGTTCCTTAAATGGTCATATTTTTATAATAATACCCGATTGATTGCTTCTACTACCCTGCCTTCATCAAAAGGCTTAACAATGAAATCCTTGGCCCCGGCTTCGATCGCTTCAACAACAGTCTTTTGAACACTCATGGCTGAACAAACGATGATTTTGGCATTCGAATCAGTTTTCATAATTTGCTTTGTAGCTTCTAAGCCACTCATTTCTGGCATAGTGATATCCATTGTAACGATGTCAGGCTTTAGTTCATTGTACAGCTTGATCGCTTCCTGTCCATTCTCTGCTTCGCCTATGATTGTATGCTCTGTGTTCTGCAACATTTTTGCAAGTGTCATCCTCATAAATTTTGCATCGTCTACAATTAATACAGTTGCCACTGATGCTCCTCCTCGCTATAATAAACGACTCCATTATATAGTAATTTCGACTTATTACATTAACAAAAAATACCACGTATATAAATATATCAAATTTTCTTACTTTTTTACAATAAAAAAATAATGTCTTTTCAATTTTTCTAAAACCCTTGAAATCCTCCGGTTAAATAGCTGAAAATCCCGCTTATAGCTGTCATCCAATTAAAAAACAGAACAAATCCCATTGCAATCATGACGTATCCACCGACACGGACCAGCTTCATACTATGCTTTTTGATCCACTTCATTTTTCCAACAAAGAATGAAAGAATGAAGAATGGAATCGCAAAACCGAGTGTGTAGGCAAACATATATATCATTCCCGATCCAGGATGTGTAGCAGCCAGGGCTAAGACTGACATTAATATCGGTCCTGTACAGGGAGTCCAGCCAGCTGCAAAGGCCATTCCTATTAACAGCGTCCCAATAAAGCCAGCCGGACGATTCTTGAATTCAAGTCGGCGGTCTTTCATCAGGAATTGAGGCTTAATAAAGCCTATCACCATGAATCCGAACAGTACAATAAAAATGGCCCCTATTTGTCTTATCATGTCTTGATAATTTCGAAAGAAAGATCCAATTATAGAGGATCCGAATCCCAAAGCAATAAAAATGGAAGAAAAGCCAATCAAGAAAAATACCGTATGCAACAAGCTTCTCCTTTGCAGCATTGCATTCTCAGATTTAATTTCATTTACGGACATACCCGTTATGTATGATAAAAAAGCAGGGTATAATGGCAGGCAGCAAGGAGAAATGAAGCTTAAAAATCCAGCTCCAAATGCCAGAAACACATTAATATCATTCAATTGAAACAACTCCTGATAGATAATTTATATTTCCATTCTATCAAACATCAAGGAAAAACATGTATATGGTAAATGTGAAGTTTTTATGGCGCCATTCATCAATCGAGAACAATTATCTAGATTTAACGCTATGCATTCAGGTTTTATCGACAAAAATAAACCTCATAGAACTGATAGATTTCTTTTGAAAATATCGTAAAAATTGGTTATACTAAGGAAAATGAGTTACAGTATGTTGAAGCCATGAATATTGCTGACTTACTACTTCGTCCCCGAAAATTTACTAGGAAAGGACAAGCAGCCGTGTCTAAACAACTATTACTTGACAAAATTGAAAAAAAACGCGAAGACTTAATTCGTATTGCTTGTGAGCAAGGCTTGAATTCCAATTTAGCTATTGAATATAGTCAAGAATTAGACCGTTTGCTGAATGAATATAACCGTCTTTTTCTTAAATCATCCTCAAAAAACAAATCCTACTTAACACCACAGACTGTGTAGCCCCATTCACCATGATACTATACTGTGAAAAAAAGGGAAGGCATTAGCGTTTCCTTTTTTATTTGTGCAATAATTTTCATCCTTTAAAACTTCAAAAGGAATGCATTAAAAAAGCACTCAATAAGAGTGCTTGTCCGACGAATCAATGAAAAACTTATTTCGATTGCTTGTTCATCGCATTCATCATTTGATTGATCTTCTTCTGGGATGGTTTCATACCCATTTGCATCATCATCATTTTCAACATTTGCTCATTGATTGGTGGATTTTTCTTTAAATAGCTCATCATGTATTTTCGAGCAATGAAAAATCCTAGCGCGACACCAACAAGTAATGCTAGTACGCCGACTAGAATAAATTGCCATAACATATGATAATTTCCTCCTTCATGTTGTCTACTATACAGTGTACTAAACCCATTGCCATTATACAATATTTGAAGCATTTTTTCTTCTTAAAAAAGTTAAGTTATACGTACTTTCTCTCTTTTATTGGCTTGACCCAGCCAAAACGTTGATTTTCTAGATCAATCGCCAGCAGCCTCCCCTCAAATTGGCGAAGGACTTCAAAAAATGCAAATTCAGAATCGTAGCTTCCCCATGCATTCAACTGGAGCATCCGATTGCCTATCTGCATTTCTGCCCCGTTCAACTGTGGGGAATCACCAATCTTAAAACATTTCCCATTCTGGGTCAGGTCTTTTCTCTTTTGCATCTGCTGAATAAGCAATCTTTGAAAAGGTAAATATGGGATTGGCCTCGTGATGAAGTGAACTTGCTGATCTAAGATATATTTCAATTCTCCAAATGATTGCTTTTGTTCGAAAAAAAGTTGAAAGAACATTTTTTCCCTGCCGTAATAAAACTTAGCAAATTCGTCCTCGATAAAATAAATTTGATAGCATCTCAAGATCAAATCTCCCCAATCGTACCCTTTTTTCTATTATAGACAAGTGGCAGTGTAACGATTGTCAAAGCATGTTGAAAAAAATATCTTATTTTGTCGATTGTAGTTAATTCATCTACCAGAATTGTGTAATATTATATCTTCTTCTTAAACGAACCAATTTCCTTCCTAAAACCAGAAATTAATATTGACAATCTAAAGCTGTTTTTCTAATGTTAATGACCTTTGTCTTATTCATAGGTTGGAAAGGGGTTGATCTCCACTGCTGGATGCTATAGATACAGTGTGAATAAAAACAGGAAAAAGAGGCTGAACTCGTCAGCCTCTCTCAATGATCACATTCCTTATTAATTAAGCTATTTTGCAAATTTGATTAATTCTGCAATAATGCTTTCACGCGTGCCACAACATTTTCAACAGAGAATCCAAATTCTTCAAGAATTTTTTCTCCTGGTGCAGATGCTCCGAAATGGTCGATTCCAAGGATTTCTCCTTCATCGCCGACATAACGCTCCCATCCAAATGGAGCTGCCATTTCGATGGCTAGGCGCTTTTTCACTGCTTTAGGCAATACAGATTCTTTATAGGCTTTGTCCTGCTGATCGAAACGATCCCAAGAAGGCATACTGACTACAGATACATTGATGCCTTCAGAAGAAAGAGCTGCTTGTGCTTCTACAGCAAGTCCTACTTCAGAGCCGCTTGCTAAAAGGAGCGCATCCGGTGAATCAGTTCCTGCAGGAGAAACGATATAAGCACCTTTTTGCATACCCTGCTCGGCTTTTTGAGCTGTCGCTTTCAAAGTAGGGAGATTTTGTCTCGTCAATACCAATGCTGTTGGTTTATCTTTAGACGTAATGGCGGCTCTCCATGCAGCAGCAGTCTCATTTCCATCAGCTGGACGGATGACAGACAAGTTAGGGATAGCCCGTAATGACGGAAGCTGTTCAATTGGTTCATGTGTTGGGCCATCCTCACCGACAGCTACACTATCATGTGTAAATACATAGGTTACAGGCAGACCCATAATTGCAGCCAAGCGAATGGCTGGACGGAGATAATCAGAGAAAACAAAGAATGTCCCGCCAAATACGTTCAATCCACCATGCAAAGCCATACCGTTCATGGCTGCACCCATTGCAAATTCACGGACACCGAACCAAATATTGCGTCCTTCGAATGATTCAGGTGTGAAATCTTTTTCACCTTTCAGCATCGTTTTGTTGGAGCCTGCCAAGTCAGCGGATCCACCGATTACTGAAGGAAGCCTCTTAGCTATTGCATTTAATACTTCACCGCTGGAAGCACGGCTTGCCAATGATTTTCCTTCTTCATATACCGGAATGTCCTGATCCCAGCCTTCCGGTAGCTCTCCTAGCATCGCACCTTTTAGCTGAGCTGCAAGTTCAGGGTATTCTACTTGGTAGCTTTCAAACAATTCATTCCATTGTTCTTGAGCTTTTTGACCTTTTTCAACAACTTCTTCTTTAAATCGACTGTATACTTCGTTCGGAACATAGAAGTCTTCCTCATAATTCCATTCATATTGCTCTCTTGTTAACTTTCGTTCTTCAGCTCCTAATGGAGCACCATGAACATCAGATTTACCTGACTTATTAGGCGCACCAAATCCAATGACAGTTTTAACCTCGATCATTGTTGGGCGGCTCTCGTCGCTTTTTGCCTCTTCAATAGCCTTCGCAATGGCATCAAGGTCATTTCCATCTTCAACTCGTACATATTGCCAGCCATATGATTTAAATCTTCCTTCTACACTCTCCGAGAATGAACGATCTAAATCGCCATCCAAAGAAATATCATTTGAATCATATAGCACCACAAGTCGTCCCAACTGCAAGTGGGCAGCCAATGATGCAGCTTCTCCGGATACACCTTCCATCAAGTCACCGTCTCCGCAGATACTGTATGTATAATGGTTGATTAGATCAAATTGATCTTTGTTATAAACTCCGGCTAGATGACGTTCAGCCATTGCCATTCCCACTGCCATTGCGATTCCTTGACCAAGTGGGCCAGTAGTCGCTTCAACACCTGGTGTATGTTTATATTCAGGATGGCCAGGTGTCTTGCTGCCCCACTGCCTGAAATTTTTAATATCATCCATGCTCAAATCATAGCCTGATAAGTGAAGCAAGCTGTACAAAAGCATTGACCCATGTCCAGCTGATAGCACGAAACGATCGCGGTTAAACCAGCTCGGATCTTTGGGATTATGGTTCATGAAACGCGTCCAAAGGGTATAAGCCATTGGAGCTGCGCCCATCGGCATTCCTGGGTGGCCAGAATTCGCCTTTTCGATAGCGTCAATTGATAATGTTCTGATTGCATTGATTGATAATTGATCCATTTTATCAAACATGAAATACATCCTTTCTTTCATGGAGTTCATTCTCTATAATATTAAAACTCTTTTGTGGTTTACACAACTAAATTGATTTACCTTAAATTGCACACATGTATTGGTTAGTATCTCAATTCCACGATTTAATATGTGCGAATTGGTTCACAACAAGACAAAAAGACAAAGCAAAAAAGCTGAGGGTTGCCTCAGCATAATTTTTTATTTTTAGTGATACTTTTTCTTTTCGCGGATCTCCTTTACCTTATCCGGAGTCACATCATTTCCATCCGGATCGATGACCTTAACATTTTCGATCGTGTTTCTCATCGATGAACGGAATGATTCCAAGTATTCTCGGCGTAAACGGGACTGTTCCTTTGCTTCGTCCGCTGATAATCCAGTACTCTTTGACTTTTTAGACAGTTCATTGATCCTTGCAATTTTTTCTTTTGAAAGCATAGAGACAACTCCTCTTGTAATAAATGCTGTCAGAGTTTTAAAGACTAACGACATGTTACTAGAAAAGGTCCATTTTGACAAGGATTTAGCATGGATAGATTCTTATTCTTCTTGTTCAGGTAAGGTTGCAGCTTCTTTATATCGGCGATGAACAGTCGCCTTTGAAACGTCATATCCGAACCCTCTTAAAGTAGCAGCTATATCGGCAAATGTAAGCCCGCTATTCCTTAATCTATTTATTTCAGAGATGGGTATATCTTTCCGATCCCTACCATTTTCATTTCCTCTGTTTTTTAGGTTTTTCTCTGGACGGAAGCCATTATCAACAGCCCTTTTCATTCCTCGTTTAATTTTTAAATTATGTAATTTCCTTTGGTATTCTTCAACCATACTCACAATCTGAAGAACCATGGAATCAGATTCAGATAATTGTAGTTCTCCATTTTGGGCCAAGCTGTAAACTTTAACCCCTTCTTTCATCACACAATGCAGGAGTGCAATCTTTGCATTTCCCCTGCCCAACCTTGTTTCATCTTGGATTAGAATCGCATCAATGCTTTCTTGCTTTATCCGATCAAGCATATCCAAAACACCCGCCCGATCAAGAGTATATCCACTTTCTCGCTCGCGAATAATATCGATGATATCAAAATCCCATTTCTCGGCCGCCGTGATCAATTCATCTTCTTGTCTATCCAATGATGATTCCTGCGTCTCCTTCGTTGTGCTTACGCGACAATAAATGATAGCTTTCATTTAAATCTCCTTAATTCCCATTCAGTGCCAATTCACTTTTGAAAGTTTGTGTATTGATGTCATTATTGACCTCTACAGGTATGACAATCTCATCCCCTGCTTTAATAACATTTGATTTTAACTGATTTTTTGTTTGAACCCAAGAAATAAATTCATCTATGGACATATTTTTTTCATCAGAATAATGATGGGCAATCGACCAGAGGGAATCCCCGTCTTCAACTTTTATTTCTTTATAAGCATGTTCTTCATCAGAAAATAAGATCAAAGAAGCAAAACCAAAACAAAGGGTAAGAGTAAATAATATAATTGCATAAGAATACTTTTTCCATATTGCTTGCATAATCAAAATCCCTCCGAGCGAATGTATGTTCGTTATTTCTAATTTGATTATAGAACGCCTGTTCTTATATGTCAACAAAAACTCGAACTTATGTTTGTATATGGTGGAAGAACATGCTATAATCATAAATAAGTAAATGAGGGGAACGAGAGGTGCTATTAATGACAAAACTTTCAAAGAGGCAGCACGACATCCTTGAATTCATCAAGGATGAAGTAAGGGTCAAAGGATACCCTCCTTCAGTCAGGGAAATCGGTGAAGCCGTCGGGTTGGCGTCCAGCTCCACTGTCCACGGCCACCTCGCACGATTAGAAAGCAAAGGATTGATTCGCCGCGATCCTACAAAGCCGAGGGCCATAGAAGTACTAAATATGGAGGAAGATCAGATTCCAAGGCAAAATGTTGTAAATGTCCCATTGGTGGGTAAAGTTACAGCCGGACAGCCTATCACTGCCATTGAAAATGTGGAGGAATTTTTTCCGCTTCCTGAAAGGCTTGCACCTGCAGATGAACCGCTTTTCATGCTTGAAATTATGGGTGACAGCATGATTGATGCCGGGATATTGAATGGCGATTTTGTCATCGTGCGACAGCAGCAGACTGCAAGGAATGGAGATATCGTGGTTGCTATGACAGATGAAGATGAGGCTACAGTCAAGCGATTTTTCAAGGAAAAGGACTACGTAAGGCTTCAGCCGGAAAACGCATCCATGGAACCTATCATTCTACGAAACGTCACCATTTTAGGCCAGGTTATCGGGGTTTATCGGTATATTCATTAATATTAAAAAAAGATGAGAACCAATATTGGTTTCATCTTTTTTTAATACATGAGACTTGGTTCTACTTATTTCAACAGACCAAGCCTGTCTAAAATGATGGCCAGCTGAGCCCTTGTTAAAGGCTCATCAGGACCCCAATGACCATCGGTATGTCCTTTCATGATACCAGATCTTATGGCTTTTTCTATTGATGCTTGCGCCCAGTGTCCTTCGTAATCCTTTTTTGCCATATCCAGCCCCCCTTTCAATATATCAATATCGACTTGTCCATTTATCCCGCTGACACTTCCTTTGTCTGAAGACTGCCAGCATTTGTACTCCTTCCATCTGCTAAATGAAGGTTCTGGTGTATCATAGTGTGCAATCCAAAGAGAATATTTGGTCAAGTCTTCCAAAAGGTACTGCTTCTGAAAGTATGAATATGAATAAATCATCACATCCCCAAGCTTGTTTTCGACTTCTTTCAGCCACACTTGTGCTAACGACGTTATTTGCTGCGCAGACAACCCTTCAGACACCTCGATGTCATAAACATATGGCAGATCGGCATCAAAAGCTTTTGTATGTTGGATGAAATTTTTCGCCTCTTTCATTGTTGTTTGATAATCTTTAGGTCTTGCGAAGTGGTAGAAACCGATCAGCAGCCCTGCTTCCTTGGCACCATTGTAATAGTCGGATAGCTTTGGATCGACAAAATCAATTCCTTCTGTTGCTTTAATATAAACGAATTCTATTCCATCATCCTTTACTTTTTTCCAGTCTTGAACATCATTCCAATGTGAAACGTCAATTCCTTTCAAAATATCCCTCCTAACTTTTCATGAGTTTAACCAATTGTAATTTATTCCCTTTCACTCATTATATAGACCTCAATGTTTTTGGATGGTACTCTTGTCCTTAATTCAATAAAAAAACCTTGGCATCTTATAAGATGCCAAGGTTTTCATAGAAATTAATACATTTGCATGTATTGCTCTCTTTCCCATGGATGAACTTGTGTTCGGAACATATCCCATTCGATTTCCTTTGCTTCTACAAAGTGCTCAAGAATATGTTCTCCAAGCGCTTGAGTCATTACCTCATCTGATTTTAAATACTCAAGTGCTTGATATAGTGTCGCAGGCAGGTCTTCGATCCCTGCTTTTGTTCTCTCGTCTTTATTCATGACATAAATATTGCGGTCGATAGGTGCTGGAGCACTTAATTTGTTCTTGATGCCATCCAATCCGGCTTTAAGAAGAACAGCCATTGCCAAGTATGGATTAGCCGCAGGGTCAACGCTGCGCACTTCGACACGTGTACTCATTCCGCGGGATGCCGGGATACGAATCAACGGACTTCTGTTTCGTGCAGACCACGCAACATAGCATGGTGCCTCATAGCCAGGTACAAGACGTTTATAAGAGTTTACAGTTGGATTCGTAACGGCTGTAAAGCTTTTCGCATGCTTGATAATTCCTGCAATGAACTGATATGCAGTTTCACTGAGTTCCAAGTCTCCACTTTTATTGTAGAATGAATTTTCCCCATTCTGGAACAATGACATATTGCAGTGCATTCCGGAACCATTGACACCAAACAGAGGTTTTGGCATGAATGTCGCATGCAATCCATGCTTACGTGCAATTGTCTTTACAACCAGCTTGAACGTTTGAATATCATCGCATGCTCTAAGTGCATCAGCGTATTTAAAGTCAATTTCATGCTGTCCTGGTGCTACTTCATGATGGGATGCTTCGATTTCAAAGCCCATTTCTTCCAGCTCAAGCACGATATCACGGCGGCAGTTTTCACCAAGGTCAGTCGGTGCAAGGTCGAAATATCCGCCATTATCATTCAATTCCAATGTTGGTTCGCCTTTTTCATCTAGCTTGAATAAGAAAAATTCCGGCTCTGGTCCAAGGTTGAAATTAGTGAAGCCCAAGTCTTCCATTTCCTTCAGTACACGTTTCAAATTGCTTCGAGGATCTCCATCAAATGGCGTTCCATCTGGATTGTAGATGTCACAGATCAAGCGTGCAACCTTCCCTTTTTCAGCTGTCCAAGGGAACACTACCCATGTATCTAAATCTGGATATAAAAGCATATCTGACTCTTCGATGCGAACAAAACCTTCGATTGAAGAACCATCGAACATCATTTTGTTGTCCAGCGCTTTTTCTAACTGGTCAAAAGGAATTTCCACGTTTTTGATTGTTCCCAGAATATCTGTGAACTGTAAACGAATAAATCTTACATTTTCCTCATTTGCTAGTCTTGTGATATCTTCCCTAGTAAACTTAGCCATTAAAGATTTCCTCCTTAGAATTTATCAAAAACAAATTTATAGTAAGGGCATTTCACAGACTTATGTTGTTTGGAACAGACAAAAGTCCAAAAATGTCACCTTAGTGAAAAAAGCGCGACATGTCTCCTTGACGAAGAGATGAACGGTTGTATCGTCCAGCTTGCTGCAATTCATTTCTTAACAATTTGCGAAGTTCTTCATCTGATAAATCACGTCTTACTTTTTCATCCACTTTTCGATTGCTGCCAACACTCTCATTGATGGTTTGGACCTCGAAGATTTTTTTAATCCCGGCCATATTGATGCCGTCATCCAATAATTCCTTAATCTCAAGAAGTTTATCAATATCGTTTAAGGAAAAAAGTCTGCGGTTCCCTTCTGTTCGGGCAGGAGCTATTAATTGATGTTCTTCATAATAGCGTATTTGACGAGCCGTCAACTCAGTTAGCTGCATGACTATCCCTATTGGGAATAACGGCATGGATCGACGAATATTACTCCCACTCATGAACAATGACTCCTTTCATTCCTTAAGATATCTACATTGTATGTTATGTAAGCAATAATGTCAATCTAATGTTAGGTTTTCTTACATAAAAAAACGATGGAAGGTTCTTTTCGAATTTTCCCACCATTCTCTAATGGAACAGCCTAAAGAAAAAGGACAGCATTTTTTATGCTATCCTTTTGTCATTTATTCTATTTACTTTTTAGATGTCAATTAAACCTTTTTCCAATAAATTATTTATAGCTGTACAAACGGCAATCTTAACGTGTGAATACGTTATACCTCCTTGTACATAGGCAATATAAGGAGGGCGGATCGGTCCGTCCGCCGTCAATTCTATGCTTGCACCTTGGATAAATGTGCCCGCAGCCATGATGACATCATCTTCATAACCAGGCATATAGCTTGGATACGGTGTCACATGTGAATTTATGGGCGAAGCATATTGAATAGCCTGACAGAATTGAATCATTTTTTCTGATTCATCGAACTGGACCGATTGAATTAAGTCGGTTCTTACGCTATTCCATTTCGGAGATGTATTCATCCCCAATTTTTCCAATAAAGCAGAGGTGAAAACAGCCCCCTTCAATGCCTGGCCGACTACATGAGGCGCGAGGAAGAACCCTTGATACATTTCTTGGAGGCTATAAAGCGATGGTCCTGCTTCTGCTCCGATCCCGGGAGATGTCATCCTGTAAGAGCACGCCTCAATCCATTTTTCCCTGCCGACCAAATATCCCCCTGTTTTGGCTAGACCGCCACCTGGGTTTTTGATCAAGGAACCTGCAATCAAATCCGCGCCTACATGGCACGGTTCTTGATCTTCAACGAATTCACCGTAGCAATTATCAACGAATATGACGACATCTTCTTTTAATTCCTTGACGAATTGTATCATTTCTTTTATTTTGCTAATAGTAAACGAAGGACGATTTGCGTATCCTTTGGATCTTTGGATGCCAATCATTTTCGTATTGGGCTTGATGGCATTTTTCACAGCATTAAAATCAACGTCCCCTTCATTTGTCAAAGGGATGCTACTATAGCCGATTCCATATTCCTTTAACGAGCCTATTCCCGACCCTCTAATTCCAACAATTTCTTCCAAGGTATCATAAGGTTTCCCGGTGATATATAGAAGTTCATCACCAGGCCGTAGAACGCCGAACAATGCAATTGAAATGGCATGTGTACCGGAAATGATCTGAGGCCTGACCAGACCAGCCTCGCCTCCAAACACATCGCTGTATATTTGTTCGAGGGTGTCTCTCCCTATATCATCATAGCCATAACCCGTTGATGGGATGAAATGCGCGTCACTTACTTTTCGGTCCTGAAAACTTCTCAATACCCTGTATTGATTTTCTTCCACTCTTCGATCGATTTGCTGGTGCATCGGTGAAATTTTGCTCTCTATTTCTTCGATGATTGGTTGAAGCTTTTTACTCTGTGTTAAAAACTCGAACATTCTGTACTCCTTCTAAAGCTGATATTTATATGCCTTAATGGCACCTGTTATGGGATGATCACTCAAACTGTAGCCTTTGCAAAAATAGGCTTGATCATTTTCTTGAAAGGCAAGCTCCCTTAAAATCGTCTCACTCTTCAATTGGGCAAGCAATTTTCCTTCCGTGGATGGAATCAGCGCAGAATACGACTCCATCAATTCAATCGCGGCTTTTTCAATTTTTTGCAATAATAGCCCTCTATCTTTCTCATCATATGCTGAAATAACGATATGCTTATGCTCTGTCGAGGGAATAAAATCGTCCAGCATTTGATCTTTCTTATTGTAAACCGTCAATTGGGGAATGTGGTCCATCTCCAACTCTTTCATAAGGTCCCGAACAGTTCGTTGATGATTCTCATAATCGGGATTTGAGCTATCGACGACATGCAATAACAAATCTGCTTCCTTTACTTCTTCCAATGTGGAACGAAAAGAAGCAATCAACGACGTCGGCAAATCCTGAATGAAGCCAACGGTATCCGTCAAAAGAGTAGAATATCCGCTTGGCAGAATCATTTTCCTCGTCATGGGATCCAACGTTGCAAACAATTGATTTTCTTCATATGATTCAGCGATTGACAGGCGGTTAAACAATGTCGATTTGCCTGCATTGGTATACCCCGCAATCGCAATCTGAAATGCTTTATTTCTTTTTCTTCTCTCTCTATATCGTTCACGATGTTTGACGACGACCTGAAGCTGGTTTTTGATTTCATCAATTTTTCTCCGAATGTGACGACGGTCGGATTCAAGTTTCGTTTCCCCGGGCCCCCTCGTTCCAATTCCTCCACCTAAACGGGATAATTCAAGCCCTTGCCCGCCTAATCTAGGCAGCATGTATTGAAGCTGCGCCAGTTCGACCTGTAGCTTTCCTTCTTTGGAACGGGCCCGTCCTGCAAATATATCCAAAATCAATTGCGTTCGATCTATGACCCTGCAGTCGAGTTCTTTGGAAAGATTCCTGAGTTGGCTGGGAGAAAGTTCATCATTGAAGATGATCAAATCCGCTTCAAGTTCTGTTTCAAGGTTCGCTAGTTCTTCCAATTTCCCTTTCCCTATATATGTAGATGGATGGATTCGATCCCTCTTTTGTGTGACTGTCATCACGACTTCGCCTTGTGCTGTCTTCGTCAATGATGCAAGTTCATCCATCGAGTAAAGGAAGCGTTCATCCTCATCATTCAACTGGCAGCCAACCAGTATGGCTTTTTCACGATAGTTTTGTTCCAACTAACATCCTTCTTTCTCCACTTATTATAACTTCCATCTTACCAAAAACCGGCTAAAAACACGAATGATTCTTTTTCTGCCAGCTGTTTCTGCACCATCTGAATAAGACTCTTTTCGTTTATTCTTCAAAAATTGCGTATGGTTGAATTCCACTGATGGATGCCCGACTTTAGGTGATGATATTATTAGAATATTCGTGAAAAACAACAATCCTCGAGAAGAATAAAAACCTTTTTTAAAGATGTTGTAAAAATGGTTGAATTCTGTATAACTCGTGGTAAAATCAAGTTTGGCTAAAAAGGAATTATTGTATTTTTAAAGGAGTAGCGGCTATGACTTGGGAAGTATTAAGCATCATCGGGACGATTGCATTTGCTGTTTCCGGTGCAATTATTGCAATGGAAGAAGAATATGATATTTTAGGTGTATACATATTGGGAATTGTCACGGCTTTCGGCGGAGGTGCAATCCGGAACTTGTTAATCGGCGTCCCCGTATCCGCATTATGGGAGCAAGGTATGCTTTTCCAAATTGCCATGCTGTCCATCACAGCTGTATTTTTGTTCCCGAACAATTTGCTTCGACACTGGAAAAAGTGGGGGAATTTTTTCGATGCAATTGGATTATCAGCCTTTGCGATTCAAGGAGCATTATATGCTACCAACATGCATCATCCATTGAGCGCTGTGATAGTAGCCGCCGTTTTAACTGGCAGCGGCGGGGGCATGATCAGGGACTTGCTGGCAGGCAGAAAGCCAATCGTACTTCGTTCAGAAATCTATGCAGTTTGGGCTGTACTCTGCGGCATTGCTGTAGGACTTGACTTGACCACTTCCCCAATTGAACTATATTCTCTGTTTTTAATTACGACTGTACTTAGAGTCTTATCCTATACCTATAAGTGGAAGCTCCCGAATAAACCGATCAGAGTGGAGCTATAAAAAAGAAACGGATTTCCTATTGGAAATCCGTTCTTTTTTTACTCCACTGTACCATTCCAGCTCATCATGCCGCCCGACATGTTTGTTACATCAAAGCCCTGTCCTTCTAAAAATTGTGAAGCCTGTGCACTTCTGCCCCCAGAACGACAAACAATTATATATGGTTTAGCCTTGTCCAAGTCCTGGTATTTGAACTCCAGAATACTAAGGGGAACATTTACTGCTCCTGGGATTTTTCCAGCCTTCACTTCTTCGGTTTCTCTTACATCAATAATATTTAATGCTTCATTATTCTCCAAGGCATTTTGTAATTCAGCTGCTGTCATGTTTTTCACGATTATACCTCCAATGTTGTTTTGTTATAATAAATATATACCCCATTAGGTATTTTGTCAACTAGTTTATTGCTATTCATAACTAGGTGTGCAAGGTTGATTTCCGCTTCAATCAACATCAACTAATAAAATGATAAAAACCTGTTAAAACCAGCATTCTTAAAGAAAACAGCCCCTCTGAAAAGTGTGAAAAGCAGCAAAAAAAATACCATCCCTGTATAAAGGGACAGCCTGCTTCAATCCTCATTGGGGAAAATTAAATCATTGCTCCTCAGTGTAATCAAATCATGGCGATCGAAGTCATTCTGCAACAAGAGCCTCATTGCTTGTGCACGAATAGACTTTTCTATGATGTTTCTGACATACCTTCCATTCGAGAAACTTGACGCACTATATGAATTTTTCACTTCCTGCAAATGCTCCTTAAATTTTCGTTCCGCATCGTGGCTAAGGACATATTCCTTCTCATTCATCATCCTTTTCCCAATTTCCATTAGCTGATCGACCGAATAATCCGGAAAATGGAAAACCAGTGGAAACCTTGAGTGAAGACCGGGATTCAGACTAAGGAAATAATCCATCTCACGTGAATACCCTGCGAGAATGAGGATAAATTCATGCTGTTTATCCTCCATATGCTTCACAAGGGTATCGATTGCCTCTTTGCCAAAATCCTTCTCGCCGCCACGCCCCAACGAATACGCCTCATCAATGAACAATATACCCCCGATGGCACGTTTGATTAGATCTCTTGTTTTTTGTGCTGTATGGCCAATGTATTCACCGACAAGGTCAGCCCTCTCAGCTTCAATCAAGTGTCCTTTTGAGAGTACATTCATTTTAAGAAACAATTTCCCGATCAAACGGGCAATGGTGGTTTTCCCGGTTCCTGGATTGCCCTTAAACATCATATGCAGCGCCTGTTTACCTGCTTTCAATCCCATGGCTTCCCTCTTTTTATTAATGAAGATCCAGGCATATACTTCCTTGATCATTTGTTTCATTTCTTCCATTCCGACCAATTCTGCCAGTTCCATTTCTATGTCACGCAGTGCTGTATGTTCTTGAGATAAAGTCTTATGAAAGGTTTGTTTCTTTTCCAACACTTTAGGAGATGCTGCTTTTTGTGAATTAAGTACAATACTGATTTGTCCATTATTTTTCATACGAATGGGTTGTTCCATAGCCATCACCTCACATTCCGGTACAGTATACGCATTGAGGCAAATTAATGTGACAATCGCCTATATGTTCTTTCGACATATACAAAGAAATTTACCATTTTCGACAGCATACGCATAGTTTCTTTGTGATTTTTCCTGATTTTTTGTCACTTTCTGCGCTTTCCCAAGAAATAATGGGAAATTCCCATGTATTTTACTTCTCCATTATCCTATTCTCCAAATGGCACATTCATGCTTTTTTCCTTCGGTGTTCCGCCTCTCATAACAAAAAAACGGGCAGGAAGCTATGAGTATACTTCCTGCCCGTTTTTTTCTATTATCAATACACCTTTTACTGTTGTTCTTCAAAATTGATTTGCACATTTCGCTGCGGCGCAAAAGTGGATATCGCATGTTTATATACAAGCTGCTGCTTACCTTCTGATTCAAATAGCACTGTGAAACTGTCAAAACCCTTCACCTGGCCGCGAAGCTGGAATCCATTCAACAAGAAAACAGTGACAAGGGTCCCGTCTTTTCGTAATTGATTCAAAAATTGATCTTGAATATTAATTGCTTGTTTCATGTAAAGTCCTCCTCTTCTATCTCTATTTATTATTTATTCGATTTTAAAGCAAGCTTTCCTGCAATAAAATCGGAAATACCATGAAAATTTTTCTGTCTCGATTCTTCATCTGTCATATCAAACCAATTGACATCCATCTTGTTCCTGAACCAGGTTAGCTGTCTCTTCGCATACCTTCGTGAATTTTGCTTCAAATTCTCGATTGCATCTTCAAGTGTAGCCTTTCCATTAAAATATTCATATAGCTCTTTATATCCAATCGCTTGAATCGATTGGACATCGCGTAAACCGGATTCATATAAGCTGCATACTTCTTCGATCAGTCCATTGCTGACCATGAGTTCCACGCGTTGATTGATTCTCTCATATAGTCTGTCGCGCTCCATTGTCAATCCAATCAATGCTACATCATACAGCAGCTCAGCTTTTTGCCGACTTTGATATTCTGACATCGTTTTCCCGGTAGTGTGGTAGATTTCCAATGCCCTAATGACACGCCGAACATTATTCGGATGGATATTGTCTGCGCTAGTAGGGTCAATACCCTTCAATTCGTTATGTAAAACTAGATATCCCTCTACTTCAGCCTTGTGTTCCAACTGTTTTCTAAACAAATCATCACCAGGGGCTTCCGTGAATTGATAATCATATAAAACGGATTGGATATACAATCCGGTTCCACCAACAATCATGGGGGTGCGGCCCCGGAAATGGATTTCTTCAATCTTCTCTCTGACCAATTGCTGAAATTCTGCTGCGGAAAAAGATTCATCTGGATCTTTTATGTCAATTAAGTGATGTTTTATGCCATCCATTTCATCGATATGAATTTTCGCCGTTCCAATATCCATTTTTCTGTAGATTTGCATTGAATCACCGCTGATTACTTCACAATTGAACCGGTGAGCCAATTTTATGCTTAAGTTTGTCTTTCCTACCGCCGTTGGCCCTATCAGTACGATCAGCTTTTTCTTTTCTTCCAAATATTTCACAGCCTTTGTTTCTATTTTCATTATCGTACCATAATTTTAAAATGGATAGAATACTTATCCATTATGTTCTGAATAAGTATATTGTAAACAATTTCGTATTAAAAAGAACGTGCAATCGGCATGAATCACGATCTTGATATGAGTTTTTGTTGAAATTGAAATCGTTTGTTCGTTCCTTTCCTCGGCGCCTCACAGGAGGTGAGGTCGTTCGATGCTGGAACGGGACAAGGAACACTTCGGCAGCGAAACATCGTACGAAGAAAATGCGATGCATTTTCGAGGAGTCAAATGCCTTCCGTCCAATCCACTTTGCATTTCTAAATGTGAACTTTCAAAAATTTTTTGGTCATGGTTGATTACTACAAAAGCTTTTACAATAAATGCAGATATAGATAGCATACAAGCTTACAAGTTGATTACAGCCGGGGACGGCGACTCCGGCGGGAAAATCTGCAATGGCCAGTCCGCTAAAAGCGTCCGCCGCAGCGGAAAACACGTAAAAACATCAATAAATATTGAAAGAACCGGCAATTATGCCGGTTCTTCAAATTGACATGAAATATCGAACTATCTATCCAATATGCTTCCAAAAATCGTTATGAATATTATTTATATCTTAAATTGCCTTACAAGTGTGTTCAATCGATCTGCCAATTGAGCGAGTTCATTTGAGCTGATTGATACCTGCTCCATCGTACTCGTTGATTGCTGCACCGTTGCGCTTGTTTGTTCAATCCCCGCCGCTGATTCCTCTGTTACAGCTGCGATATTTTCAATCCAGCTATTCATCTCATTGGACTCGTTTGTAATTTTAGCTAAATTCTGACCAGTCAATTCCAAGCTGTTGACCATTTCAGCAATGGATTTTTTCAAAGTTTCAAAAGTATCACCGGTGATCTGTACACTTCTTGTTCCTTTTTGAACTTGTTCAAAACTCTCACCCAACGAGGAGGAAATCAGCTTGGACTGTGTCTGGATCCCTTCAACATTTTTAACGATCCCTGATAATGAATCTGTCACTTCCTCAGCAAGCTTGCGGACTTCATCCGCAACAACAGCAAAGCCCCTTCCATGTTCGCCTGCCCTTGCAGCCTCAATGGCTGCGTTCAAGGCAAGAAGGTTCGTTTGATCGGCAATCCCTTGGATGACTTCAACGAGAGTTGATATTTCACGAGACTGTGATTCCAACCCTGCCACTTTTGCAGATGCATCTTCGACAGTCTGATAAATTTGGTTCATCACCGTTATAGAATCTTTCATCAATTCACTGCCATGATTCGTTTTTTCGAGGACTTCATGGGAAATTCCCGCTACATTCTTCCCGATTTCATTGGTATCACTGATCGACTGGCTGTATCCTTTCATCCTGTCCATCAATTCACCAGCAGTCCTCGCCTGTTGTTCTGAACCTGCGGATAGCTGCTCCATCGTTGCTGCAATCTGTTCAGTACCAGTCAAGACTTCATTTGAAGATTGTGTCAGCTCTTCGCTTTGACCTGTAACTTGTTCTGAAACATCTTGAATTTGTTTTACCATTCCAAGCAGCTGGTTTTTCATATTGGAGATTGCTGCGCTTAGCTGGCCGATTTCGTCCTTGCCCTCATAATTCAAGTCTTCAATGGCAAGGCGGCCATCCGCAATTTCATTGGCCGTGATTACAACTTTTTTCAAATTTAAACGTATTGGACGATTAATCAAGAGAATGATCACCACTCCAAGAATGGATGCGATGACGATCGATATCAATAATGAGAAAAAGCTTCCGGCCAATCCTGAATCCGTATTCTGAATGGCTGATTCACGCTGCTTATCCTCAAGGTCCCTTAGCGCATCAAGCTTTGCAATTACCTGTGGCCGAATAATATTGATTTGATTAAGGATTTGATTCGTTTCGTTTTCATTTTGGTCAGCCACAGCTTGAACAAATCCATCTAAAAAGGAAGTATCCATTTTTTCATTCAAACTTACTATTGTTTGAAAAAGGTCTTTTTCTTTTGCCGTCATTAACTTTGACTGTATTACATTTTTATTTTTATCAAACTCTTCCACTTGTGATTTGTACTGCGTAATAACTTCCTGGCTATGATTTTTATCAAATTCATAGACCCTCAGCGATTTTGAACGGAATAATGAACCCATTTCGGTTATCGTAACCGCTCTGTCACCGATGTCATTCAAGCTTGTCACATTATCTTTGATGAATTTCAACTGCTGAAAAATGAATAGTGCAGCAAGTACAAACAAAATGATGACCGAACCGAGTGCAATTAAGTATTTGGAACCAATCTTTACATTTCTCCACTTCTTTTTCATATGTCTCCCCCTAAACCGATCGAAACTGTCTTTTCATTGGTGTATCTTTTTTCCTATTTGTTTATATCGACAAAATTCTTAGTATATTTACAAAAAAATTAAAAAAAGCCGGAATTTCCCGGCTCTTTTTCTCACAAAGTTTTTTACTTTTATTAACGCTCTTTTCGTAGAGTTTATTGCTATTTACCAAAGTTTGTGGAACGTTGATTTCCGCGGAAGGCTGCTCGCTTTCGAGGGGCCTCACAGGATGTGAGGTCGTTCGATGTTGGCACACGACGTGCCGAACTTAATCGAA